>JBOIAY010000151.1:0-30622 GCA_050739255.1 Gammaproteobacteria bacterium | reverse complement strand
CCGAGGACGCCTGCGCAGGTCTTGCGGATGCCGCGCTCATGACGAAAGACATCCCCGATCTGGATCTGTGCCATCCCTGGGCACTGGAACCGGAACAAGCCATTGATATTGCCAAGCACTGCGAAGATGCAGCGCGTGGTTTCGACCAGCGTATTGTGAATTCCGAGGGCGCGACGGTCGCGTCGCACCAGGGCTTGCGCGTATACGGCAACAGTCACGGCTTCCTGGGCGGTTACGCCAGCACCAGCCACAGCCTGACGTGTGCCGTGGTCGGCCGCGCAGAGGAGGGCATGCAGCGGGATTACTGGTACACGGCCACGCGCGACCCCAAGGAGCTGGAATCGGCGGACGCCGTGGGCCGCAAGGCGGCTGAACGCACCGTGGCGCGTCTGGGCGCACGCAAACTCGGCACACGTCAGTCGCCGGTATTGTTTGTGCCGGACGTGGCGCGTGGCTTGATCGGTCATTTTCTCGGCGCGATTCGCGGTGGCGCACAGTATCGGGAGGCTTCTTTTCTGTTGAATGCCGCAGGCGAAAAAATCTTTCCGGATTTCGTGCAGCTGTCCGAACGCCCGCGTCTCAAAAAGGCATTGGCGAGCACCGCTTTCGACAATGAAGGCGTAGCCACGCGTGACCGCGAACTGGTGGATACTGGCGTATTGCAGCATTATCTCTTGAGCAGTTATTCAGCGCGCAAACTGGGTCTGCAGACCACCGGTCACGCCGGCGGCGTGCATAACCTCATCGTCAAACCCGGCACACTGGATTTCGCGGGTTTGTTGAAGCAGATGCACACGGGCCTGGTGGTTACTGAACTCATGGGCCAAGGCGTGAACGGCGTCACCGGCGATTACTCCCGCGGCGCAACCGGGTTCTGGGTGGAGAACGGCGAGATTGTGTATCCGGTCGAGGAAATCACCATCGCCGGGAATCTCAAGGATATGTATCGCAACATCGCCGCCTTGGGCAATGACGTGGACGTGCGCGGCGGTATCCGCACCGGCTCGATTCTGGTCGGCGAGATGACTATCGCAGGGGAATAGCGTGGGTCCGTTGGCGAGATCGAAAACTATCGCGGCGGGGACCGCCGCTCCCACAAAAAACATCTCGCTCCCACAAGATAGCCGCCTCCACAATACAGCTGCTCCCGAAAGGCTAAAGCAGACGCGGGAATTTCGCAGTAAACTTTGGTTTTCACCGATTTGAACAGCCATGAGGAGGCTTGCGCATGTCTCCATTCAAACTGATTTTCTTTCTTGGACTTTCCTTGTTCACAAGTGGCGTTCTGGCTGCCGGACCGCTGGCAGCCGCCAACCATCCCATCGCCATCGTTATCCACGGCGGGGCTGGCACCATCAGCCCCAAGGACATGACGCCCGCGCTGGAAGCCGAATACCGATTCGTCTTGCGCAAAGCATTGACAACGGGCTACGGCGTCCTGAAGAAGGGTGGCGCCAGCATCGACGCGGTGCAGGCGGCCATCGAGGTGATGGAGAACTCGCCGCTGTTCAACGCCGGCAAGGGCGCGGTATTTACCCACGATGGCAAGAACGAGATGGATGCCGCCATCATGGATGGCAGTGATCTGAAAGCCGGCGCCGTGGCAGACGTGCAGCACATCAAGAATCCCATCGCGCTCGCGCGCCTCGTCATGGAGAAGACGCCGCATGTGTTGATGGTGTCGGACGGCGCGGAGAAGTTTGCCTTGAGCCAGGGCATGCAACTGATGCCGGCGAGTTATTTCTATACCAAACAGCGCTGGGACGCATTGCAGCGCGCGCTCAAGCAGCAAGGCAACAAGACCGCTGCCGTCGAGGAACAGTATCCCGGCACCAAAGCGCATGGTTTCGGTACGGTGGGAGCGGTGGCGCTGGATCGTTACGGCAACATCGCCGCGGGTACTTCGACGGGTGGTCTGACCAACAAGCTGGACGGGCGAGTGGGGGATTCACCCATCGTCGGCGACGGCACCTACGCGAATAACCTGACCTGCGGTGAATCCGGCACCGGGATCGGTGAATACTACATGCGCCTGAATCTGACCAAGGATGTGTCTGATTTAATGGAATACAAAGGCTGGTCGCTCAAAAAAGCCGTGAAGTACGAGATCTACGACAAGCTGGTGAATTTCGGCGGCAAGAACAGCGGTGGTCTTATCGCCCTGGATCGCAACGGGGACATTGTGACCGCGTTCAATACTTCCGGCATGTATCGCGGCTGGGTGGATGTCCGCGGTCACGTGTTCGTGAAGATTTTCAAGGGCGAATGAACTGGATAATTGTAGGAGCAGTCGTCCTGATCGTGAAGAATGAGGAATCGCGACGGGGACCATCGTTCCCACAACAAGACGAGTTTGTGGGAGCGGCGATACTCGCCGCGATTCTTCTGAGCAGAAATCGCGGCTGGAAGCGTACAAAATAAAAGCAGGTCTATGCCAATAACCATCCTGGTTCACGGCGGTGCCGGAGAAATTGCAGCGGACAGCGTGGAAGCACGTCTGTCAGGCTGCCGTGCGGCGGCGGAGGCTGGTTACGCCATTCTCAAAAATGATGGTAGCGCGCTGGATGCAGTCGAAGCCGCCGTGGTGGTACTGGAAAACAACCCGCTGTTCAACGGGGGAATCGGCTCGACGCTAAATTGCGAAGGCAAGGTTGAGACCGACGCGGCCATCATGGATGGCGCTACATTGAAAGCCGGCGCGGTGACGGCGGTGAGCGGCATCCGCAATCCCATCCGTCTGGCGCGCAAGGTCATGGATGTGGGCCCACACATTCTATTGGCAGGCGAAGGCGCGTACCGTTTCGCGCAACAACACGGCATCAAGACTTGTGATCCGGTGGAACTGGTGGTGCCCACGCAGCGCGCTCACTGGGAAAAGGAACACGGCACCGTGGGCGCGGCGGCACTGGATGCGAACGGCAATCTTGCCGCCGCTACGTCCACCGGCGGCATCTTCAACAAGCTGCCCGGTCGCGTTGGCGACACCCCGCTGATCGGCTGCGGCACGTATGCAGATGGATACGCCGCCGTATCCTGCACCGGGATAGGCGAGGACATCATCCGCACCGTGCTTGCCCGTCACGCCGCGTATCGGGTGGAGCAAGGCCTGGATGCCGCGCTGGCGGCGCGGCAGACCATGATGCATTTCACCGACAAGACCCACAGTGAAGCTGGCCTTATCCTGGTGGATCGCAACGGTCAACTGGGGTTTGGGTGCAATTCGGACAACATGCCTGTTTGTGCTTTGGCGGCCGATGGCAGCATGATTCTGGAGGCATGAGTCATAATAAGAATTCCTCTACCTCTGAGAGAGGGAAGCAGAATGTTTGTTACGCTCGTCACCGCTGGTAGAATCTGCCGGCAAATAGCCTTTTCAATTTGACCACATAAGTCGCTTTCCGTTCAGCTCGGAGAATAACCATGTATCACGCCCGCCGTTTTCTGATCGTGCTGGTTGCCTTGACCGTGTTCGCACCGGCTTTCGCGGCCCAGCCGCCGCCCAAGACCGATCCGTATTTGAGCGCGCTGCAATGGCGGCTGATCGGGCCGTTCCGCGGTGGCCGTTCCGTGGCGGTGGCGGGCGTGGCGAGCGAGCCGCGCACGTTTTATTTCGGCGCAGCCGGTGGCGGGGTGTGGAAGACCACCGACGGCGGCATCAGTTGGCGCAACGTGTCCGACAAGTTCTTTAAGACCTCGCCGGTGGGTGCGCTGGCAGTGGCGCCGTCCGATCCAAACGTGATTTACGCCGGCATGGGCGAATCCTTCATACGCGGCGACATGATTACCGGTGACGGCATCTACAAAACCGTGGACGCGGGCAAGACCTGGCAGCACATGGGTCTGGAAAACACCCATGTCATCAGCGAGATCGTGGTGGATCCGAACGATGCCAACATCGTGTACGTGGCGGCGCTGGGGCATGTGTTCGGGCCGAATTCGGAGCGCGGTATTTATAAATCTAGCGACGGCGGCAAGACAT
This sequence comes from Gammaproteobacteria bacterium, assembly GCA_050739255.1. Classification (GTDB taxonomy): domain Bacteria; phylum Pseudomonadota; class Gammaproteobacteria; order Natronospirales; family REEB76; genus REEB76. Next base: position 26,643 of record JBOIAY010000151.1, on the reverse strand, counting down.
GGAAGAAGGTGCTCTACAAGAACGATGAGACTGGCGGCATAGACATCGCCCTGGACCCGCATAATCCGCGCATTCTGTTCGCATCATTGTGGCAGGCGTATCGGCGGCCGTGGACGATGTCCAGCGGCGGAGCGGGCAGCGGTCTGTATGAATCCATTGATGCAGGCGAAACCTGGACGAACATTTCCACGCATCCTGGACTGCCCACGCGCATTCTAGGCAAGATCGGTGTGTCGGCGTCGGGCGCCGATCCAAATCGCGTGTATGCCATCATCGAAGCCAAAGATGGCGGTGTATTCCGTTCCGATGATGACGGCGCCACCTGGCGGCGGCTGTTTCATGGTTCTGAATTGACACAACGCGCCTGGTATTACATGCGCATCTATGCCGATCCAAAAAACGCGGACGTAGCGTATGCACCACAAGTGGACGGCTTGTTCAAGTCGGTAGACGGCGGCGCCACCTTCAAACCACTGGACACGCCACACGGCGATAATCATGTTTTATGGATCAATCCGCAGAATCCGCAAATCATGGTGGAAGGCAACGACGGCGGCGCGACCGTGAGCTATGACGGCGGTAAGACCTGGAGCAGCGAGGATAACCAGCCCACCGCGCAGCTTTACCACGTGACTTTGGACAATCAATTCCCGTTCCATATCTACGGCGCGCAGCAGGACAACAGCACCATTGACATCGCGAACCGCGGCGCAGGCGGCGGCATCGGCCTGCGCGACTGGCAGGATTCGGCCGGCGGCGAGAGCGGCTGGGTGGTGCCCGATCCTGCAAATTCCTGTGTGGTGTACGGTGGCGGTTACAGCGGCCTGCTGGAGCGATTCAACAAATGCACACATCAATCGCGCCTGCTGGATCCCTGGCCGGACAATCCCATGGGCCACGCCGCGGCGGACCTGAAACACCGTTTTCAGTGGACCTATCCGATTCTGGTCCCGGCCAATGAACCGCACACAATTTATGTCGGCTCGCAATACGTGCTGCGCAGCCGCGACGACGGCATGAGCTGGCAGATCATCAGTCCCGATCTGACGCGCAACGACAAGTCGAAACAGATCGCGGCCGGCGGCCCGCTCACCAAGGACAACACGGCGGTCGAGTATTACGATACGGTGTTCGCGCTGGCGGAATCGCCTGTGAAACAAGGTGTGCTCTGGGCCGGTTCCGACGACGGTCTGGTGCACGTGTCGCGTGATGATGGTGCTCACTGGCAAAACGTGACGCCCAAGGGCCTGCCCGGATGGAGCACGGTGGCCATCATCGAGCCTTCGCATTTCGATGTGGGCACGGCGTATCTTGCCGCCTATCGCTACCGGCAGGATGATTTTCATCCGTATCTGTTCAAGACCGAGGACTACGGCCAAAGCTGGACAGCCATAGACAAGGGCATACCTGCGGACGAACCCACGTTCACGATTCGTCAGGACACCAAGAACCGGAATCTGCTGTTCGCCGGCACCCAGCGCAGCGCGTATGTGTCTTTCGACGACGGCGCGCATTGGCAATCGCTGGCGCTGAATCTGCCGGCGGTGCAGGTGTCGGACATGGCGATCCAGGATCGCGAAAATGAACTGGTGATCGCCACCCACGGCCGCGCCTTCTGGGCGCTGGACGATCTGGGGTATCTGCGCCAGCTCGCCTCGGTGCAAAAGGGCAAGACACATCTGTTCGCGCCTGAGCACACTTATTTGTTATCCGGCGGTGGCTTTGGCGGCGGCAGCGATGACGAGGGCAAGAATCCGCCCGGCGGCGCAGTGATTTTCTACAATCTCAAATCGGCACCGGCCAAGGATCAGGAAATCAAGCTCAGCATTCTGAATGCCAGCGGCAAGGCTCTCCGGGATTTCAGCAGCAAGACTTTTGGCAACGGCAAGCCGGTGAAACCCGAGCAGGGTTTCTACAGCAGCGGCAAACCATTGCCGGAACAGTTGCCCGACAAGGCTGGCATGAACCGCGTCGTCTGGAACCTGCGTTATCCCGATGTGACGCACGTGCCCGGCGCAGTGTTGTGGTTTGGCAGCGAGCGCGGGCCCAGGGTATTGCCCGGCACTTACGCCTTGAAGCTCACGGTTGACGGTCAAAGTTACAGCCAGCCGCTAACCGTAGTGAACGATCCTCATTCCAAGCTGAGCGCCGGTGATCTGGCTGCGCGTCAGGCGCTGCTCATGCAGATCTACGCCAAGTTCGATCAGACCGACAAGGCCATTGTCGGCCTGCGCAGCCTGCGTGGCGAGATCAACGCTCTGAGTGAGCGCTACGCCAAATCGCCGCAGGCGAAAGCGCTCAGTGACGACGCCAAACCGCTTTTGGACCAGCTCACCGGCATCGAGGACGCACTCATCCAGAGTAAAGCGCATGCCAGCGAGGATGTGCTCAACTATCCGATCCGGCTCAACAACAAACTTGCGGCATTGTTCAGCAGCGTGGAGTTCAGCAACTCGAAACCGACGGCGCAGGATTACGCGGTGTACAAGGAACTGGAAAGCCAGACCGATGCGCAGCTTGCCCGCTGGCAGTTCGTACAAACCAGCGCACTCCCGGCGCTCAACACCGAGATCAAGGCGCTAGATTTGCCGGCGGTTTATATTGAGAAGTGAGGCGTGAGAGCGGGGCGTGAGGGGTGAGGTGTGGGAAGAAACACCAGATACGTGTATGCGCCTACTCTTCACCCCCTCTTCTCATCGCGATGAAATAATCGCGGCGAATATCGCCGCTCCCACAAATTACAATCCGGCACCCTAGCGTCTCGAATCCGAGGGAGGTTTTGTATGAATATCCGTGCTTGGGCAGCGCTGTTCATCAGCATCCTGACGGCCGCTGTCTGTATCTATTTGCCGTTTGTGCCGCAAACGGTCCTTCCGATTGGAACAAAACCGCTGGATCGTCAGCATTACAGGGTCGAGACGAGTTCCTACGGCGTGCCGTTGCCGGCTGGTTTGCAAGCCGGTGACGTGGTGGACACCGCGCACATGGATACCCAGTCACGGCTCGGCCTCACCACCTACTCGATTCCCCCGGCGGGCACGCGCATCACCCTGGCGGTGAACCGGCAAGGCCGTGAGCTGCGGGTGCCGGTAACGTTTGTGCCGATGCCGGTTACCGTGCTCAATATGATAGATGTGGTACTAGGTATCGCGCTGATCTGGCTGGTGGCCGCATTGGGCCTCCTGATCTTGTGGCGTGGCCATCGGCTGGCCGCGACGGGTGTTGGCATCTGGTGTCTCGCCAAATTGTGCTGGGAGATTCCCATCAGTCTACCGCTGCCGCTGTCAGTCTCCGGCTGGGCGGATGTATCAGGCATGGCGTTGCGCTATGTAGGCACACTGGTCGGTCTGTATCTGGTGGCCGAGGATCTGGCCCTGGAACAGGTAGATAGCAATACACGACGCTTGGCTCGTTCCGGATTCTTGGTGTTGATGGTTATTTATCTATTGGGATTCACAGGCAATGACCTGGCTTTCCATCTCGGTGGCAGTTGGCTGTTCAATCCCGCCCATTTGAATGTCCGGATCGTGGCCCATGTGCTGGCATTCGCCATCCCCATCGGCATGCTGGTGCTGCGTTATCGCCAGGTACAGGCCATGGAGCGCGCCCGCATCCGCTGGGTATTGTTGAGCGCTTGCGGAATCGTGGCGGCGTATCTGGTTACCGGTAGTCTGGAGGACGTGGTACTCAACGACATCACCAGCGACATAATGTATAGCGTGTTTAACGCTGCTGCCTTCATCGGATTTACCTATGCTGTGTTGCGCCATCGTCTGGTGGCGGTCCGTGTGGTGTTGAACCGGGCTCTGGCGTACGGCTTCGCGATCACGGTGATCGTGGCAGTATTCGGTTTGCTGGAGAGTCTCATCGAACATGCTGCGCTGGGCGACAAGGCGAACATGCTGTTGGTCCTTATCGTGCCGCTGGCGTTGGGCGTTCTGCTCAACAACATACACAAGCGCATAGAGCATTGGGTGGAGTACCTGTTTTTTCGCAGGCAATTCCGTGCGGAAGCCGCGCTGTCGCAATTTGCCAAGGAATGCGGCTTTATCACCAGCGCCCATGTGCTGCTGGACCGTGCTGTCGGGGAAGTCATGCGGCATACCGGGGCGCCTGCAGTGGCCATTTACGAATACGTGGGTAACAGTTACCGCCGGCTGCGTCAGCATGGCGAGCGCAGCTTCCCGGCCAAACTTCCCATTGATGATCCGGCGTGTGTGCGCCTGCGCGCCAACCTCACACAGACGGATCTGGATGATCTCGGCAGCGCGCTGGGCGAGGATGGCCTGGTGTTTCCCGTTGCGCTGCGCGGCATACTCATCGGCACGCTGGTATGCGCGTCGCGGCCGGGGGAACTCTACACGCCCAGGGAGCAGGCGCTGATGCTGAACCTGACGCGTGAAGTCGGCGCCTCGCTGCATGCCATGTACGTGAATGAAACCCAGTCTTTCCTGACCGAAGTGGCGAGCGGCGTCTTGCCTGCATCGGCGGAAACGCAGGGCACGGCGAAGAGACTCATACGGGGAGAACTGGCGGCGTAGATCGAAGATTTCAAACTGTTGGGGTTCGCGGACATACCCCAACCTACGCAAGAAAGATATTTTATCCAGCAAGAGTAGGTTTGGCTGAGCCCTTCGTCGGTGCTCAGGACAGGCGTAGCGATGCCCAACATCCGGGATGGAACCGTTGGGGTTCGCGGAGCTCACCGCGAACCTACATGAGCAGCTTGGTAAGCGTCGTCTGCTCGACCGTGGTCAGACTTTCGTGATTGGTCTGTGCCGCCTGGTAATGCGCCATGGCCTGTTTGTGCTCGCCGAGTTTGTCCAGTGTTTGGTCCCAGGCAAATTCGAGCGCGCCCCAACCGGGTGTGTACCTTGAGGCTTCGACGTATTTCTTGATGGCTTCCTTGTAGTTGCCTTGCGCCGCCAGGGTATCGCCCCAGTATTTCAGCGGATCACACCAGTGCAGACCTCGTTGATTGGCCTGCTGGAATTTCACGATCGCATCTTTGTAATCCCCGTGGCGCAGCAGCGCCAGGCCCCAGCTTTGATAGGCCATGGGCAAGGACGGCGCCAGCGCCACGGCGGCGGCGTAATCCTTCCGTGCTTGCGTCCAACTACCGCGATGCGCGGCGATATCACCCTTGAACCGGTAGCAATCCACGACGTGGCCGCCTTTCGCCATGGCTGCATCGGCTTGTGCGGCGCGACCGGCGAGTTCTAGCGCCAAGCCAAAATAGCAAACGGGTAACGTAATGAAGTTCGACTGTTGTGCTGGATTTTGGGTGAGCAGCATATCGGTCGTCTGGAAGTCGGTTGCCGCCTGTGCATCGCTTTGTTGATCGAGCGCCATGAGGCCGTTAACGAATGCAGTCTCGGCGAGTACATAGGGATCGCTGCTGGCGCCCGGTGAAGTCTGCAAGGTTAAAGCGGCCTGCTGGTCCGCGTGCATACGCGCCAGCATCTCGGCATCAACTGGCGCGTCCTGGGCAAGCAGTGAACCCTGGCCACCGTGGGCAGCTTCGTCGGCCAGCAATTCCCGATGCGCGGCCGGCCGGTTCATGCGCAGGTAATCTGTCACTTGATAATAGAGTTCCGGCATCCGGGCCGTGAACCAGGAACCGCGGCGGGCAGCCTTTTCGAAGCGCAGGCCTGTGTGGTAGGCTGCCTCCTCTTGGCCAAGTGACATCTGTGTACCTTGCAGGTTGCCGTAAACGATCCAGAAATGCGGGTCGAGGCGCAGAGCCTGTTTAAATTTATCCAAGGCCGCGGCGTTCTGGCTCAGAAGATTGAGCGTGTTTCCCCAGCCATTCAGCAACCACTCACGGTCTTTGTCCGAGGCTTTTGGATACGCGCTCTTGATGAGTGCAAGCGCTTCGGGCAATCGTCCGTGTCTTACGAGGTAAGTTGCAAACAGATAGGGTTCGGCTTGGCCATAGACATACTCGGCTGCGGCAGTCAGCAGCTTTGGCAAGTCCGCCCGTTTGCCACTGAAGGTCCTGGCTGCAAAGCCGGTGCCGCGCACCGTGAGGGTGATGGGTTTGCCAGGACTGCCCAGCGTTGCCGGCTGTGCTTGTTCCACGACCTCGCCGGTAATCTGAATCTCGTGGCCGAGCCAGTTGTGCAGCGTGCGGCCGATATCGCCGAGCGAGACATGCACATCCGGCACCTGCAATTGGATATTGTTGCTCCCGGCATCCTGCAGCGCCTTCGCCGCTTGCGAGCTTTGTGCGGCCGACTGCAAAGCTTGCAACTGATCGAGGAACTGGCCCGCCACCACCGCGCCGCTGTTGCCTTGTGCGACAAACGACGGTGGTACCTGGAACTGATTCACAACCACCGATTGATCGGTGGCTGCGGAATACACTGCGTAGACAATGACGCTCAGCACCGCTAGCATAATCAGACTGAGCACACCCTGATACACGGAGCGCAAGCGATCATGCAGGCGCTGGGTGCGCAACTGCCGATGCTGCGCACGCAGCGCCTGGCTCTGGAGTTTCAGGTTCTCAGCGTGCAGATCGTGCAGCGCGGCTTCGCGTTGGAGGTGTGCAATTTGCTCATCCAGATATTTTGCCGCCCGGTCTCGCCCATGGCCAGAGAATCCGCGAAATTTCTATAAGCGCCGGGTTTTTGATCGTTCATGGATGAACCCCGTTACCCATTGCCAAGGCAATAGAATACTACCTGGAAAGCACATATTGTGCGGCTGCGTTACGGCTTTCGCGTCGCGACTTCCACCGTCGCCACCAAGCCGCCACCCTCGCGATTGGCCAGGCGCAGTTCACCGCCGTGCATTTTCGCAATGCGATCGGCGATGGTAAGCCCGAGACCTGCGCTGACCTGCTCGCCACGGGATGTATCGTCCCGCACGAAAGGTTTGATGACTTCTCTGGGGCTCACGTTGCGAATTCCCGGTCCCCGGTCCATTACTTCCAGTACGATCCTGTCTTTCTGCTTCCGGGTAAGCACCTCGATTTCCTTGCCACCGTGGCGCACCGCATTGTCTATGAGATTGGAGATCATACGGCGCATGGCAAGTTTGCGGAAGGCGAAGCCAGAAAATTCACCCAGCTTGGTCTTGATGCGGTTGCCGGATACGTTATAACGGTGGCATACGTCAAATACGATCTGGTTGAAATCCGCGAATTGCGGCGGCTCTTCGCTGCCGTCGCGGGCGTAATCCAGGAACTGCATGAGGATGGAATCCATGTCCTCGATGTCGTGGACCATGCCGCGACTGAGGGCCGGCTCCACGCCATTCCCTGCCAGTTCGATACCGATTCTCAGGCGCGTGAGCGGCGTGCGCAGGTCGTGCGAAATGCCCGCCAGCATGAGCCGCCGTTCCGAATCGAGTTTTTGCAGTCCTTCGGCCATCTGGTTGAAACCTCGGCTTAAGTCACGTATTTCCTCAGGGCCGGTTTCCTGCAACGCACCTGGCGTTTCGCCCCGGCCGATAGCACGCGCCGCCTCCAACACTTTGTGCAGTTGCCGGTTGAGCCGGAAGACAACCAGGTAGGCGCCGATGAATGCGATGATCAATCCCAAGGCCACCCAGATGAGCAGATCGAGCGGAAACAAGGCGTGAAAGCGGCTGCGCGGCAATACCAGCCAATACAGCTGATTCCGGACCGGAAAGCGTATCCACAGATCATGGGTCCGTGGTTCGGATTTAAGCAGGATCGAGGACCCGAAAGTCTGTTTGAGACTCGTTGCCAGATCACTGGGTGTTTTTTCACCGGAGTTTTTGAATGTGGCTTGCGGCGAACCGTCCTGGACGATGCGGAAACCTTGATGTGCGTTGATGTCATCGAGGAAAGCCTGGCGCTTGTCATCGGGCAGTGTTTCCAGTGCGGTCCGCGCCATGACGATGGTGCTGACTACGGGATTGGCATGCGCCGCACGCAGAGGCGGGATGAAGAAGATCCGCACGATGCCGAACCAGGCTACTTGGCTCAGGATGATGAGCAGCGCGATGAGCAGTGCGGTACGGCCGATGAGTGTGTTCGGCAGGAATTTCATTTGCTGGTTTCCTCCGGTACGAATACGTAGCCAAAACCCCAGACGGTCTGCACGTAACGGGGCACCGAGGGTTTATCTTCGATGAGACGCCGCAGGCGCGAGATCTGTACATCCATGCTGCGGTCATAGGCGCCGTGCTCGCGGCCGCGGGCAAGTTCCATGAGTTTCTCTCGGGACAGCGGCTGGCGCGGATGGGTTACGAGGGTTTCGAGCACTGCGAATTCGCCGGTAGTGAGCGGCAGTGCGGCGCCGGATTTTTTTAGCGTGCGTGTGCCAAGATTCAACTCGCAATCGCCAAAGCGGATCACGATTTCCTGCATAGCCGGCGCGCCGGGTGTGACCACAGGCTGCTGGCGTCGCAGCACCGCGTTGATGCGCGCCACCAGTTCGCGCGGATTGAACGGTTTGGAAACGTAGTCATCTGCGCCCACCTCCAGACCCACGATGCGATCCACATCGTCGCCCTTGGCGGTCAGCATGATGATGGGCAGCGTGATGCCGCTGCCACGCAGGCGGCGGCACAGGGACAGGCCGTCTTCACCGGGGAGCATCAGATCCAGTACCAGCAGATCGACGTGATGCTCGGCCAGCGTTTGTTCGAGTGCGCGGCCGTTTTCCGCCGTCATCACGGCGAAACCCTGATCCTTCAGATAGCGCTCCAGCAGGCTGCGGGTGCGTAGGTCATCGTCAATGATGAGGATTTTGGCAAGCGTCTCTTTCATGGTGCCTAGTCTAATGGCGCACCCAGGCGATGGCTGTACCAATATGTAACAAAGTGTTTCAATCGCATGGCATGTAACAAATATTTACAAATCATCGGATTGCGGAAACACTTCATTTACAGCCCGCGCCTACCATGGCCGCCATGGAAAAGCATTCCATGACAGTCAATGGCGCAGCACTATGCAGGCCCAGCTTTATGGCTCGTGCCATATTGGTACTTGCATTGTGCATACTGTTGCCGGTAGTGGATCAGGCGGCGGACATAGATCCCCTGGGCACCCAAACCTATGTCGGGGCGAACCCGGCCAGTGTTCCCAACGGCGGTGTGCCGGCGTATGGTTGTCCGGCTTCCGACAGCGTTTCAGGCACCTTAAACCTGCCTCAAGCCGCGAACTTGGCGCTGTGCAACAATCCCCAGACCCAGGCGGCCTGGATCAATACCAAGATTGCCGCGGCGCAATTGGGCATCAGCCGCGGCGCTTGGTTGCCGAGCGTAAATCTATCAGCCAGCGAGCAGCGTAATTACAGCAACCCCAATCCGCAGGGTGGCGCACCGCAGACCCAGAGCGAAGCAGACGTTTCCCTGTCGCTCCAGTATCTGTTGTTTAACTTTGGCGGGCGCAACGCGCAGGTGGAAAGCGACAAACAGGCGCTTATCGCCGCAGACTTGAGTCAGGATGCGGAGATTCAAAGTCTGTTGTTTGCCGTCTTGCAGGATTATTACGATTTGCTGGCCGGACAGGAAGCGGTCACGGCGGCACAGGAATCGGTGAAGTCCAATCAAGCGGCTTATGATGCCGCCGTTGCTCAGCACAACGCGGGCACCGCCACCATCAGTGATGTCCTGCAGGCCAAGACTGCGCTTTCCCAAGCGGTGCTGACACTGACTGAGGATCAGGGTGCACTGAGCTCCGCGCGCGGCACACTGGCGAACGTCATGGGCTTGCCGGCGAACGCGCAATTCGGCATCGAGCCGATGGTTTCCAAGCCTGTGAATGCACAGTCGCAGGTAAATCTTCAAGCGCTGATTACGCAAGCATCCGCGGCACGTCCGGATCTGGCGGCGGCGCAAGCTGAAATCAAGTCAGCACAAGCCAGCGTGACCGTGGCGCAATCCGTCGCTCTGCCTTCCTTGTCCTTGTTTGCTACACCGGAATATTTGCGTTCACCCGCCTTCGGCGTTCAGCACCAGTTTGTGTACGGACTCAGTCTAAGCGTGCCGCTGTTCAGCGGCTTCGTCACCACCTATCAGATTCATCGCGCCAAAGCGGAACTGGAATCCGCCGTCAGCCAGCGCGATCAAATTCGCAACCAGGTATCGCTGGATGTATTCCAGGCCTACACGGCGTTGATCACCGCACAAAATGCACTGGATGCTGCGGAGGATCTACTGAAGAGTGCCCAAGCTTCCGCGCAGGTGGCCCTCGGACGATACAAGGCGGGTGCGGGCGAAATTCTCGATGTGCTTAGCGCCAACGCCGCGCTGGCCTCGGCCGAGCAGCAGGAAATCCAGAGCCGTTACAACCTGTACATCTCCAGAGCGTCGCTCGCGAAAGCCATCGGCAATCTGAATGTGGGGAGCCTCGGCGGTTACACATCATCCAACCGCGTACCTTGAATCCGGAGTCATCGTCGTGTCATCGAAAAAACGCACAATCAAATATATTCTCGCTGCGGCGGTCGTAATCATCGTGGCACTTCTGGTCGTGCACTGGTGGCATGCGCGCACTGCCGAACGCTTCAGCCGTTTCCAGACGGCAGTCATCGGCTATGGCGATATCAGCCAGACGGTGACGGCCACCGGCACGCTCAATCCCGTGGTGCTGGTGACCGTGGGCACCCAGGTGTCCGGCACCGTGCAAAAACTTTACGCGGACTACAACTCTCAGGTGAAGGCGGGGCAGGTTCTCCTGACGCTCGATCCCACGCTGTTCAAGGCCCAAGTGGCACAGGACGAAGCCAATCTGGCCAGCGCCCAGGCGACCTTGAGCTACGCTCAGTCGAATGAGAACCGCATCCGAGACCTTTATAAACAGGATTATGAAACCAAAGCGGACCTGGATCAGGCGATCGAAGCGCGCGACTCGGCCCAGGCGGCGGTCGCGGCAGCCAAGGCCGTGCTGCTGCACGACCAGACTAATTTGAGCTACACAGTGATCCGTTCGCCGGTAAATGGCACGGTCATCAATCGTGAAGTGGATGTGGGCCAGACGGTGGCGGCGAGTTTCTCGACACCGACATTGTTCACTATCGGAAAGAACCTGCGCCAGATGCAGATCGACACGACGGTAGACGAAGCCGACGTGGGCGCCGTGCGTGTGGGCCAGTCGGTGACGTTCACAGTGGACGCGTATCCCAGTCGCGTGTTCAAAGGCATAGTGAAACAGGTGCGTCTGAACGCCACTACCACCCAGAACGTGGTCACCTACGACGCGGTGGTGGCCGTGGACAACCAGGACCTGTCCCTGTTGCCGGGCATGACTGCTTACACCACCATTCTCATCAGCCAGCGGAACCACGTATTGCTGGTGCCGAACGCGGCCTTGCGGGTGCATCTAGGGCACAAACCGACGGCTTCCAGCGAAACAGCTGAGACAGCCGGTGGCAATAATAACGGCGCGCCTGGCGGCGCGACTGTGTATATGCTCACGCCGCGCGGGCCACGCCCCGTCAGGCTCACGCTGGGCATCACCGATAACACGAACACTGAAGTGATTTCCGGCCGGCTGCGCGAGGGTGAGCGGGTGATCGTGGGTCTGCAGAGCACGGGCACCAGGCCACAGGAAAGCGGACATTTCTTCCGGATGTTTTGATGAACGCCACGCCGCTCATCCGCACCGAGCAGCTCAGCAAGCACTACGACACAGCTGCGGGCCAGCTCGTGGCCTTGCATGAGGTGGACGTGAGGGTGTTCGCCGGAGAATTCGTCGCGATCATGGGGCCCTCCGGATCCGGCAAAACGACATTCATGAATCTGCTGGGCTGTCTCGATGTACCGAGCAGTGGCGAGTATTTCCTGCAGGGCCATGCAGTTGCACGAGTGGAAAACGATCAGTTAGCGCAGCTTCGCAACCAGCTTATTGGATTTGTGTTCCAGGGTTACAATTTGCTGCCGCGCCTGACCGCGCGGGAGAATGTGGAATTGCCGCTGGTGTACGCTGGCTGGAACCACGAACGCCGTACACAACGCGCGCTGGAGATGCTGGAAAAGCTCGGGCTTGCGCGCTTCGCGGATTTCTACCCCAATCAGCTTTCAGGCGGACAGCAGCAACGCGTAGCGATCGCCCGGGCACTCGCCAATCATGCCTCATTGATATTGGCTGATGAACCAACAGGCAACCTGGACACAGTTACCAGCGACGAAATCATGAGCTTGTTCAGTGAATTGAGTCGGGAGGAGGGTATTACCATCGTGCTGGTCACCCATGAGCCCGACATCGCGCGTTATGCGCGACGTCTGATTCGTTTTCGTGACGGCCGGGTATTGGACGACATGCCCCACGGCGGCGCATCACAGGTGCCGTCGTGACTCCGGCTTTCATGGTCACGGAAGCCTGGCGCTCGCTGGGCACCAACCGCCTGCGCACACTGCTGACCATGCTGGGCATGATTATCGGCGTGGCGGCGGTGATCCTGATGCTGGCGGTGGGCAGTGGCGCCCAGTTCCGTGTGAGCCAGTCCATTTCTGCGCTCGGCAGCAATTTGTTCATCATCCTGTCTGGCTCCCAGACCTCGGGCGGTGTGCGCACTGCCATGGGTTCGGCGCCAACCCTGACCCTGCAGGACGCCGCCGCCATCGGTCAGTTATCGAATATTGCCGCCGTCGCACCCATCGCACCGGGCGCGGCGCAGATCGTGTATGGGCCCAACAATTGGAATACCGGTGTTACCGGCACCACGCCGGGGTATCTGCAGGCGCACAACTGGCCGCTGGCCGAAGGCCGCATGTTCACGGAAAGCGAAATCCGCGGCGAGACGCGTGTGGCAGTAGTTGGCCAGACCGTGGCTACCAATCTATTTGGCAGCGAGAATCCCGTGGGCAAGACCATCCGCATTTCCAACCGCCCGTTTCTGGTCATCGGTCTGTTGTCCGTCAAGGGTCAGAGCTTGGGCGGTCAGGACCAGGACGACACGGTGCTGATCCCAGTATCCACCGCGCTACACCAGTTATTTGGTTCGCAGTTTGCCAACAGCGTACGCCTCATTATGGCGCAAGCCGTATCACCCACGGTCATGGGCCAGGCACAAACTGACATAGAGGCGCTGTTGCGCCAGCGCCATCATCTGATGGTTGGCCGCCCGGATGATTTCAGCATCCGCAATCTCACGGCCCTGTTCAACACGGCTGCGGACACTGCGCGCATCATGTCGTTGCTGCTCGGCGCGATCGCGTCCATCTCGCTCGTCGTGGGCGGCATCGGCATCATGAACATCATGCTGGTGTCGGTTACCGAGCGCACCCGCGAGATCGGTATCCGCGTGGCGGTCGGTGCACGCCGTCGCGACATTCTGCTGCAATTCCTGCTCGAAGCGATTTTCATCTCGGTGAGCGGCTGCCTGTTCGGGGTGTGCTTGGGCGTGATGGTGGCATGGTTGTTGCAGGTACTCGCGGATCTCACTGTCATTATCACAGCGATTTCGATTTTACTGGCTTTTGGTGTGGCCGCTGGCATCGGCGTATTTTTTGGTTTTTACCCAGCCAGAAAAGCATCGCTCATGAAACCGATCGATGCGCTGAGGTTTCAGTAAGTACATTAGCATGACAAACTATTCTTATTTACAAACTTTTACATTGCTGAAACACATTTCATGTTCACGTGCGCTATATTGATTCTACAAATGAATTGTGAGTACGGTGAGGTCTCACCGTGACGCAATCCGGTCCTAAACACAACAGGGCCGGCCGGGAGCCCCCACTCCCGGAATGGCTGGCGTGCCTTTCCCCCAGGTGTTTATCTCCCGGGCACGCCAGCCTTCTTATTTTCAGGTAGAGTGGTATCACAGGAACACTGGTTACTTCCTGAGCCATCAGGCAGAGGAATAAATCATCGTTCAGCGGATTCGCGTGTTCAGCTGATGACAGGAAGTAATGATTCAGGAAATCCCAGCGTCTGAGGGCAACGTAATGCTGACAACTACTCGGAAAATCGCGGCATTTATGATCATGCTGGCATTGACCGGCTGCGGGGGTGGCAGTTCTACCACCACAGCCATAGCAGGACCGTGGTCCGGGACATACCAGTTGAGCAGCACTTCGGGTACCACTAAAGCCACCATGGGGGCATATAGTTCCAACGGGTATGGGTATTTTGCCGACAATAATGGTTACGCTTTCGTCTTGAGCAGCCTGTCAGGTAGCTCGCCCTTTACCGCGACGCTCACCGGCCTTGCCCCGCCGGGCCAGACGTTTGCCAACGGTTACACGTCAGTCAGTTTCGCCGTCTCTGGCACCTACACCACGGTGGCTTCCGGAATCAGTATGCAGGCGACTTTCACTGAAAACGACAACCAAGGTAGTTTGAGCGGTAGCTTCGACCTCACATCCAGCAACCCTTACAAGGGCACCAGCACGCTTGCGGGCCTGGCAGGTCAGTGGTCTGGTTACTATATCGGTAACGCCAGCACTTCGTTAAGCCTGAACTTCTCATCTTTCGGTACGTTCGCCGGCAGTGACGGTTATGGGTGCATCCTGAACGGTAGCCTCGTACAAGATGTTCCTAACGCTACTCTCACCAATCTATACGATGTAAGCTTCAGTGGCACGGGAGTAGGATGTACCGGCGCACTGTCTGGTCTGGCCTATGAGAGTTCCTCGGATGTTTCCGGCCAGTTTGGGGGCACAAGTGGTTCGTATTTGTATATGGCAGTCTTTGGCCCGTTTACCGCGTACATCATGGAATTGAAAATGTAGTTCCCTGCGCAAGCTGCATAATCCATTTTTATCATTGATAACCGCCAGAAACAAATTCTTACAAAATAAAACACGGACGAAACACTTTACCTGAGTGTTTGGTCTAAGATTACTGTTACGGATGCCGATATTCGGTAAGTCCGGACAGAAGATATGCATGCATAGGAGATTGCATTGATGAAAACCAAACTTTTTTTGATTATTACCCTTGTCGCGGCGCTCACTGTCGGCACAGCCCTTGCCGCCGGTCCACACCCTTACACCTGTGCGTTCGGCTTGTTTTCGCCGAAGGTCGTCGCGCAACTGCACCTCAACGGTGCCCAGACACAGGCACTTGCGAACATCCGCTCGCAACGCAAGGCGCTCTTTACCCAAGGCCGTGCCCGGCATCAAGCGCAGTTGAAGGCGCTGGAAACAGCGCTCAAGAGCGACAATCCTGATCTGCGGGTCTTGGCACGTCAATCCGATGCAGCGATGGAACAGATGCAGAAACAGATGCACCAGATCCGGAATGCGGAGTTGAATCTTTACGACGCGCTTACACCGCAGCAAAAAGCGGTGGTGCGGACATCGCTATTGAAAAGGCTTGCGTTCATGCAGCGACACCGGGCCTGGAGGCATGAGCATTCCACCCCAGGCACTGACTGAGGCCATATGCTGACGTTGCAGACGGGCAGTAACGGTTCTGCCCGCCTGCTCTTTTTCAGCGGCGCCGGTATTCGCTCAGGCGGGTTTGCGATGGAATACCCGTGCATTGTATTTCCTCTGGCGGTGATGGCTATCTCGGCATGCAGCAGCGCACCCCGTTTCCCCAATGGGCACCAACTGATGGCCACCTTTGTCACGCACATCTCAGCCAATAGCACGAAACTCTTCGTGTTCAGCCTACAATTTCCGCATCGGCTGGCTCTGGTGGCCATAACAGCGGCAGCGGTATGCATGAAGACCGCACGGCGGCACGAGCGATTCAGGTTAGCCTGGAAAGGCTGGTAGCATAAACCAGAATTTTGATGACTTGCTTCAGGCGAAACTGGTGGAAACCGGATCTTGCCGGGACGAATTTGTGGAGCTGGATCGGACTACTGAAAGCGGCTTTATCAGTGTTCGCGGCCAGTGTAGGGATAGGGCAACATCGGAGGATCGCTTGCATTTCAAGAATGTGGACGATTGAAGCTGCCGCGCTACAGTGCGTATCAGGCCGAGATGGTACCTTTGACCGCTGGTTGTCGGTTTCCTACGATGGAACTCGCCTAAGATCGTGATGTCCAAGTGTTACAAAATGTAACAGATGTCAACTCTGAAGTTCGATACGCGTTTCCCCAGATCATAGGATCGTTTGCGGCGTGTACGCTTGCGCAGAATCGTTGCGTAACTAATCGGAGACCATTATGAGCAAAATCAAGACACTGACGCTGTGTTCAGCCCTGCTCGCGGTGGTGTTCTTGGCCGTTTCGCCGCTGCGGGCACTGGCGCGTCGGGGTCCAGCCAATTACCCCGGCCACTCGTCTGGCCACGGCGCTGTTCATGTGTCCCCTCACTATAGCGGCCATGTTTGGTACGGCGGGCATTGGTATCACGGCCATTACTGGGGGCGGCCAGGTTGGTGGATCTCCATCGGCACGCCGTATTTCTACCCGTGGGCGGTTTATCCCTACTATAGATACCCCTATCCCTATCCCTACGGCTCGCCAGTAGTCATACAAACCCAGCCTGTGAAGCCCGGTCCGGCCCCGGCGGTGTACTGGTATTACTGCGCGGCGGCCAAGACGTATTACCCCTACGTCGCTACCTGCCCGGGCGGCTGGCAGAAGGTGCCGGCCACGCCGCCGCCCGCCCCACCTTCGAAGTAGTAAGGAGACAGTGATGAACGCGCGTAAAACAGTACTGGGCATCGCGGCGGCAGGCGTGCTGGCGGGCTGCGCCCAGGTCCCCGTGGCGCCCACCATCGCGGTGATGCCGGCGCCCGGCATGCCGTTCGACGTGTTTCAGCAGGACAATGCGACGTGTCAACTGTATGCACGTCAATTGCTCGGTGTGAGCCCCAGTCAGGCAGCGAACAATCAGGTCGCAGGTGGTGCGGCCGCAGGTGCTGTCGTGGGTGCTACGGCAGGTGCCTTGATAGGGGGCAACAGCAACGGTGCGGCGGCTGGCGCTGCGACCGGTTTGCTGTTTGGCACCGCTGCAGGTTCAGGTGCCGCCAGCGAAACGACATATGCATTGCAGCGGCGCTACAACATCGCCTACGCGCAGTGCATGTACGCCAATGGCAACCAGGTGCCGGGCTATAGGTCGCCACACTACCTACTGCCGCCGCCGCCATCGGAACCTGCACCGTCACAAGCGCCCCCTTCCTCAACACCGCCTCCGCCAACGCCGGCGAACGCACCTCCACCTCCAGGCTGAGCATGGCAGGAGGCATTGCATGGCATGTTTTCCTGTGACTGCGCTCACGCGCACCACAGTACCACTGGAAATTTTCCTCGCTTTGGTCTCTAATGCCGCGCTCACCTGGCCCAATCGGGCTGTTCCCGGACTCTGAAAACAGGTAGTTGCGATGCTGTGGAAATGGTCAAAGTTTGCCGTTCTGGCAGGCAGCCTGATGTTGGCCGCATGTGGCGGGGGTAGCAGCAGTACACCTGCGAGCAATACCACGGATGTGGTGAATGTGCCGGGATCTTGGTCCGGTACCTATCAACTAAGCAGCGCTTCCGGTTCCACCAAAGTTACCACCGGCGCCGTTACCGAAGACGGTTTTGGGTTTTTCGCCGACGACGACGGTTACGTCTTTGTACTGATCGGCTTGCCGGGCGCGTCGCCCTTTACCTCCGCCCTGACCGGTGTCGCTCCACCGGGTGAGACCTTTTCCAACGGCTACAAAACCGTGAATTTCAGCGTCTCCGGCACCTACGCACCGTCAAATTCCGGAATCAGCGTGCAGGCGAGTCTGACTGAAGATGACGGTAACGGGAATTTGAGTGGCAGTTTCAATCTCGCGTCGAAAGCGGCATATAGCGGGAGCAGTACGCTTACCGGATTACAGGGGCAATGGTCCGGGTATTACATCGGTAAGGCCGGCACCTCGGCAGACCTTGCCATCAACGGAGCCACGGGTGCGTTTACCGGCAATGACGGCTATGGTTGCAATCTGAGCGGCAACATTACGCAAACGGCTCCTGCTATAAATCTTTACTATGTGAACCTCAAGAGTGCTGGATCGGGGTGTGCCGGCGTACTCAATGGACTGGCGTATGAAGGCGCATCCGACACTACGGGAGTTTTCGGCGGCGCGACCGGGACGTATCTATATATCAACGTTCTGGGACCGAACATTGCATACGTCATGGAACTGAAAATGTAGGGCATCTATGAATACTCCACCGTCTTTAGGCGGTGGAGTATTCATAGATGCCTTTTAGTTTTGCCCGTCACGCTAGACGGCGGTATCAGCTTCTTAAAGGTATGTCTTGTCCACATAACACCCGCGCCAGGTCTCGCCGGGCTGGAACGAGCGCATGACTGGATGGCCGCTGTGCTGGAAATGCTTGGTGGCGTGCGTGTTTTTGGAAGAATCGCAGCAACCCACGTGGCCGCAGACCAGACACAGGCGCAGGTGTACCCAGTCGTCGCCCATCTCCAGACATTCCTTGCAGCCCTTACCGGAAGGCGTCACATCGCGTATTTGATCCAGGTGCGCGCATTTGGAATTCATGATGGTCGCTCCAACATTCCGGGGTTTTCAAGATTAGTATGCAGGAACGCTGTACATTCCCGCCAGGCAAGCTCGGCAGCGGTTGGCGCATAACTGGCCCGCTGCTCGCACAGAAAGCCGTGGCCAGCACCGGGATACACTGCGAGTGTGTAGCGCTTCTTGAGCGTGGACAGCTTTTCCGCGATGCGCGCATGTTCCGCGGGCGGAATTCCGGAATCATCCGCGCCATAGCCTAGATACAGCGGCGCTCGCATTTTCTCTGCTTCGTTGATAGGCGGCGTGCGACCGAAACGGTCGGCACCGTCCGGCGCGATGCCGCCGCCGTAGAAACCCACCGCCGCCTTGAGCTTGTCCGGGTAACGGCAGTTGGCGAAAAAAGCGTAGCGGCCGCCCATGCAGAAGCCGATGATGCCGAGCCGATCCTTGTTCGCGTTTTTCTGCGCGCTCAGCCAATCGAGCGTCTCGCCGATTTCCTTCATAATCTGATCATCGCGCAGTGTCTGGATCTTGGCCATGACCTTGTTCATGTCCTCCGCATAGCCAATCACGTCACCGTGAAAAATGTCCGGGGCCACCGCCACAAACCCGGCTTTGGCAAGACGCTCGCACACGCCCTTGATATGACCGGTGATGCCAAAGGCCTCCATCATGACCACCACGCCGGGGAAGGGGCCTGTGCCCTTCGGGTGTGCAACATAGCCGCCGAGCGCAGGATTGATCTTGATGTTGGTGGATTCGTTCATGTTTGCCTCCACTTAGGAAAGTTTGGGAGCAGCCGGCGGACCATCAATCCGCGCGCCGCGATTGCAAAATCTCTTGCCATTATCCGCCTTCCTGTAGCTTCGACATCGGTGGATGCGTGTGGCTGGGGCCACGCAACTTCTCGGAGAGATGCTCCATGGCCACGTAGAACGCGGGTGTAATGTACAGTGTCAGCGCCTGGGAGAAGATGAGGCCGCCCACCACGGCGATGCCGAGCGGCCGGCGGGATTCGGAACCCATGCCGGTGCCTACGGCGATGGGCAGCACGCCCAGGATGGCGGCGAAGGTAGTCATCATGATGGGACGGAAACGCACCTTGCAGGCTTCGATAACCGCGTCGCGGGCGCTCAGATTATTTTCCTGCTTCATCTGGATGGCAAAATCCACCATGATGATGCCGTTCTTTTTCACCAAGCCCACCAGCATGATGAGGCCGACGAAACTGAAGATGTTCAATTCCTGACCAAAGATGATGAGGGTGAGCAGCGCCCCCACCATCGCGAGCGGCATGGCAGTAAGGATGGTGATGGGGTGGATGAAGTGCTCGTAGAGAATGGCCAGCACCATGTAAATTACCAGGATGGTGATGAGCAGCAAGATTGGCAGTTCAACCAAAGATGATTGGAAGAGTGCGGCATTGCCGGCAAATACACCGGTGATGTCCGAGGGCAGCGTGCTGCTGGCAAGCTGTTCAATAGGGCCAGTGACAGCGCCGAGAGAAATGCCAGGCGCCAGATTGAAAGAAAACGTGACCGATGGCAGTTGCTGGTAATGGTCCACCTCCAGCGGGCCAACGCCAGGAGTGATAGTGGCCACGCTGTTCAGCGGCACCAGCGTGTTGTTATCGCTTTGTACGTACAACGCATTCAATGCCGACAGATTCGACTGATACTGCGGTGCCAACTGCATGATGACGTAATATTCATTGGTTGAACCAAAAATAGTACTGATTTGATTGCCACCATACGCATCATAAAGCGTGGACTGGATTTGCGTGGCGTTTACCCCCAGAGTGGAAGCCTGACTGCGCAGGATGTTGACATTGAGCTGCGGATTGTTGAGTTCCAGATCACTTTCCACATCCTGCAGACCGGGTACTTTGGTCAGTTCGGGCAGGAATTTTTCGGCCGCCTGGTCCAGCGGATCCACATCCAGTCCCTGCAATATGTATTGGTATTGGCCACCGCCGCCGTACCCGCCGCCGATATTGATAGCCGGCGGGTTGGTGAAATACACCTGCATGTCGTGTACCGGTGCCACCGCCTTGCGCAACTGCTGGATGATCTGGTCGGCGCTGGCGCTGCGTTCGCTCATGGGCTTGAGGCCGATGAACAGCCGGCCGTTGTTGCTGCCGGCCGCGCCGCCCTGGCCCTGGCCGGCGCTGGACATGGCATCCGCCACGTTGGGATTCTTCTGCACGATCTTGGCGACGCGATTTTGCAGCGCTTGCAACTGATCAAAGGTGATACCGCTCGGTGCTTCGGTATTGCCAATGACCTGGCCGGTATCCTCGCTGGGGATGAAGCCTTTGGGCACCACAATGAACAAATAGAACGTGAGCACCAGCATTGCGCCGGCCACCACCAGCATGGTGCGCCAGTGGTCCACCGACCAGGTGAGCGTGCGGACGTACCAGTCGCGCATCCATTCAAAACCTTTCTCCAGTGTTTCGTAGAGTTTCCCGTGACGGCCGCTTTCCTTGATGAAGCGGCTGCACAGCATCGGCGTGAGCGTAAGCGACACCAGGCCGGAAATCAGGATGGCGATGGCCACGGTCAAGGCGAATTCCCGGAACAGGCGCCCCAGCAGGCCGCCCATGAGGATGATGGGCAGGAATACAGCCACCAGCGACAGCGTCATGGACACCACCGTGAAGCCGATTTCCTTGCTGCCGATGAGCGCCGCGCGTAGGGTCGGCTCGCCCTTTTCGCGATAGCGCACGATGTTTTCCAGCATCACGATGGCGTCGTCCACCACGAAGCCCACCGACAGCACCAGCGCCATGAGTGAGAGGTTGTCGAGGCTGAAACCCATGACCTTCATGAATGCGAAGGTGCCGATGATGGACGTGGGCAAGGCCAGCGCCGAAATAATGGTGGCGCGGATGTTGCGCAGAAACAGGAAGATCACGCCCACTACCAGGAAGATGGCCAAGATCAGCGTGAACTTCACTTCATTGATTGAGCCGCTGATGTAATCGCCGCGGCTGTACATCACGTGCAGGCTGGCGTCGCCCGGTGCGTCCTTGGTGAGTTCCGGGATCAGGTCACGGATCTGCTGGGCGATCTGCACGGTGTTGGAGCCGGGCTGACGCTGTACGCCCATCACGATGGCTGTTTGTATCTGATGGTTGCCCTGCGTGTTATCGAAGTACTGGGTGAGCTGTTTGTCTTCCTGGATGCTGTCCACCGCCGTGCCGACATCGGAAAGATGCACCGGTGCGCCGTTCTGATAGGCGACGATCAGGTGGTTGTAAGCCGCGGCGTTGGTCAACTGGCCATTGGCTTGCACTGTATAGGTCTGGGTGGCGCCGTACATGGTGCCGGAAGGCAGGTTGGTGTTGCCGTTCTCGACCGCTGTGGCTACTTGCGTAAGAGACAGATTGCGGGCCGCCAAGGCGTAGGGATTCATGTACAGCCGCACGGCGTAGGTATGAGCGCCGAAGACGTTCACCTGTGCCACGCCCGAAATCGTGGAGATTTGCTCGGCGACGCGCGTCTCGGCGAAATCATCCAGTTGGGTGAGCGGGATGTGCTGGGCGGTGAGCGCCAGGTAGATGATGGAATAATCGCCCGGGTTGACCTTGCGCAGATGCGGCGGCTGGGGCATGTTGTTGGGCAACTGACGGATAGCCTGGGAAATGGCGCTTTGCACATCCGCGGCGGCGGCATCAATGTTGCGCGACAGATCGAATTGCAGCGTGATCTGGGTGCTGCCGGTGGTGCTCTCCGAGCTCATGGAGGTGATGCCGGCGATCGTGCTGAACTGCCGCTCCAGCGGCGTTGCCACCGAGGACGCCATGGTCTCCGGATCCGCGCCCGGCAAGTTGGCGTAGACGGCAATGGTGGGGTAATCCACGTTTGGCAGTTCGCTGACCGGCAGGGTGAAATACGCCACCAATCCGAAAATCAGCAGCGCCGACATCAGCACCGTGGTCATCACTGGCCGATGGATAAACGGCGCGGACAGATTCACTTTCATGGTGTGGTATGTGCCGCAGCCTGGTTGTTGGCAGGTGGTGCAGTCGTGTTAAGAACTACCGCCAGTCCGGGACGCAGGTTGCGCGACACTTGCGTGATGACGCGCTCGCCGCCCTTGAGACCGGAGGTGATCACAGCCAAGTCACCCACCTGGCGGTTTACGACAACGTTCTGAACTTGGGCTTTGTCGGCCACCACCTCGTACACGAAGTTGCCGTCCTGGCCCGACTGCACGGCGGTAGCGGGGACGACCACCGCTTTGGGCTGTACCGTGAGCTGCGTATTCACGCCCACATACTGGCCGGGCCAGAGCTGCACGTTTTTGTTGGGAATCTCCGCCTTGAGCATCACCGTGCCGGTGGCGGTATTCACGGTATTGTCAATAAACACCAGATTCCCTGAGCCCAGATCGCCGTTGCCATCTTCGTTGGTGATGAATATTTTTATGCTGTGCTGGGCATCGTACTGACGCACTTCCGGCAGGAATTTTTGCGGAATGTTGTACTGCACCAGGATGGGCTTCATCTGGTTGATAGTAACCAGCGGTGTAGCGCCCGTAGTCGAAACCACGTTGCCGGCCTTGACCGCAAGATTACCGGTCAGACCTTCAATCGGCGAACGGATGTCGGTGTAGGACAGATTGATCCGCGACTGTTGCAATGCCGCCTGCGCCTGAGTGGCGGTGGCGACGGCGGCCTCATAGTCCTGCGGCGAGATGTAGTCTTTGGCGGCGAGTGGCGCTTCCCGATCCGCCTGAGCCTTGGCGGTCAGGTAGGCAGCCTTGGCGGATGCCAGCGCCGCCTGGAAAGGCGCCGGATCAATCAGGAACAACCGCTGACCTTGGTGTACGTACTGGCCCTCGGTGAAAAACACCTGCTTGAGCACGCCGCTGACCTGCGGCTGTATGTTGACCGTGTGTTCCGACTGCACCTGGCCCACGGATTGCAAGAGGATAGGCATGGGCTGGATGGTGGCGAGCGCCGTGGTCACCGGCAGTGCCTGTTCTTTCGGGCTATGGCGATCGGCACTCGCATTGCTGATGACACGCCAGGCCACCAGCACGATGAGGATGGCGACGACGAGGCCGCCGGCAGTCAGGAATCTGATTTTTCTGTTCACGGTAACTCCGCTTCTGCTTTCGGCGCATTGAGCCCGCCCACGGCCTCGCCGAGGGCAGCCAAGGCCGTAAACCAGTTAAGCCGCGCCTGCACCTGCTGAGCGCGCGCGCTTGCGAGCGTGGCTTGCGCGGTCAGCAGATTCAGAATTGGATCTAAACCAATGTGGTAACGGGCGAGTTCTACGTCCAGCGCTTGCTGCGCGCTTTTCAACTGCACGGCGGTGGTTGTCAGTGTCACCATGGCCGTGTGGAGATTTTGATAAGCTTGCCAGACTTCCAGTTCCACCTGCTGCTGCAGTTGTGCAGTGGTGGCCTGGCTGACATCCACGGCCGCTTGCGCCTGGTTGTTGGCGGCCTCATCGCCGAAGCCGGCAAACAACGGAATACTGAGCGTGAGTCCGGCGCTGTAGTTGTCGGCGGTCTGGCTCGCGCCTCCGCCCACTGTGCGCGTTTGACCGGCGTCCGCGGCCAGCGTCAGGGTTGGCAGACCACGGCCTTTGGTGGCTTCCAGATTGGCGATGGCTTCCTGTTCACTGGCCTTGGACGCCAGCAATTCCGGACGCGCCTCGCGTGCCTGTGCCAGCAGCGATTCGACCGTCTGATTCGGCATCTGCGGCGTGATGTTCTGGTTCCAGGGAGCAAGCATCAGCTGGGTATTGGCCGGGAAACCCACTTCCACCGCCATGGTCCCTTGGGCCACCGCCAGACTTCCCTGGGTTTGCTGCAAGGCAAGCTGGGTACCGGCCAAGGCGGCTTCTGCCTGATACAAATCGCCCACCGTGGCGAGGCCGGATTTCCGGTTCTCGCGGGCTACATCCAGACTGGCTTGCGCGTCCTTGACACTCAATTCATCGGCGGCTTCGAGCGCCTGCAAACCGAGCACCTGGTAGTAATCCTGCTGCACCGCCAGGATCACGTCTTGCAGGGTCTGGCTATTGCTCAATTCGGCTCCCAACAGCGCGTATTTGGCGGCATCCAGCGTGCCAGAACGGCTTCCGAAATCCCACAGCAGATAACTGAGGCTGAGGCTGGGTTCAAAACGGGTCTGGGCGCTGTTGGATGCACCGGAGAAATTCACGGTGCGGCTGCGCGTGATGCTGTAGCTGGCGCTGATTTGCGGCCAGTATCCGGCCTTTGCCAGTTCCACGCCCGCTTGGCTGGAACGGATTTCGGCCCAGGCGAGTTTTGTCTGGGGATTGTAGCTGAGCGCCATGTCGGTCAGCTCGACCAGCGTGAAGGGATGGGTAAATTGCGGTGCCGGTACCACATTAAGGTTTGCACCGGCGACTGCCATCACCGGCGCAGTGATCACGAGCATGCCCAGCCATGCAGCGGCAAACGAGTGGTGAAGTGTTCCGAACCGATACATGGCAATGAGTGTTTTATCCGCAAGCAAGTTGTATCCCGCGCAGGCGCGCCAAGCTGTGACGTGTCGCGTGCGCATAAGTTCACCCGGCGTGCAGGTGGCGTGGCTTATTTTCCCATCGCCGCACGGCGCAAACCGGCCTGTTACACTTTGATACAAATCCGCCCACCGGTGCGCAACCCGTGTCGCGGGTACGGGATAAAATCCTGGCGGGGGAATTTGCAGGCGCAGCGTGGCATGAGTGCAGCCGATCATATTCTGGTGGTGGACGACGACACGGAAATCCGTGCGCTGTTGGAGGAGTACCTCACGCGCCAGGGTTACCGCGTTACAGGCGTTCCGGATGGCCCTGGCATGGAACAGGCGATGGAGGATGCACGTTTTGATCTGGTGGTGCTGGACCTGATGTTGCCCGGCGAGGACGGCGTCAGTCTGTGCCGCAAGCTGCGCACGCGTTCAAGCATTCCTGTCATCATGCTCACCGCGCGTGGCGGAGAAGGCGATCGCATCGCCGGGCTTGAGACCGGCGCCGATGATTACCTGCCCAAGCCTTTCAATCCGCGCGAACTGCTGGCGCGCATCAAGAGTGTGCTGCGGCGTGTGCGCAGTCTGCCAGAGAATTTGCAACCCGAGGACGTGTGTGCATTCCGTTTCGGTGGTTGGCAACTCCAGACTGGCACGCGTCAATTACGAACCACCGATGGCATGGTGGTGCCACTGTCAGGCGCGGAATATCGGCTGCTGTGCATCTTCCTGCAATTCCCCAACACGGTGTTGTCACGCGACCGCCTCGCGGAATTGTTGCGCGGACACGAGAGCAACATCCCGTTCGACCGCAGCATGGACGTGCAGGTCAGTCGGCTGCGCCAGCGTCTGCGGGATGACGGCCGTGGACCGGGTATCATCCGTGCCGTGCGCGGCGAGGGTTATGTGTTCACGCTGCCGGTGGAGGTGGGAAAATAATGGTGCGCCTGTGGCCGCGTTCGCTATTTGGCCGTCTGGTGCTGGTGCTGATCGCCGGTCTCATCGTGGCGCAGATCATCGCCGCATTCCTGAGTCTGCACGAACGGGATCAGGCACTGGTGCATTTCAGCGATCAGCAATGGGTGCAGCGCAATGTGGATGCGGTGCGTCTGATCGAGAGCCTGCCGGTGAGTGAGCGCACCCAGGTGGCGGGCATACTCACCTCGCCACGCCTCACCGTAACACTTGAAACTGCGGCCGATGATCCTGCCAGCGCCTTGCCGCCGGATATGGACGCCGCGGAATTCCAGGCACAACTACGCCGGCAACTTTCCGGCCATGTGGTGCGCGGTTACTTGCTGCACGTACCGGTGCCGGAACAGGCGCGCACCGCGTCATTTGAAGTGGGTTATCGTACCCGCAGCGTGACCCAGGTACAGCTCTCGGACGGCGACTGGGTGCGCTTTGATTTTTTGCGGCCGCTGCAACTGGCCGGCTGGCCCTATCCCTTGCTCGTGGACATCGTGGTACTACTGATTGCAGTGATCGTGTTGTCGCTCATCGCGGTACGCTGGATGACGCGGCCGCTGTCTGCGCTCTCGTCCGCGGCTGATGAATTGGGCCGTGACATCCGCCGCGCACCTGTTCCCGAGACGGGTCCGGCGGAAGTGCGGCGCGCGGCGCGCGCCTTCAATGAAATGCAGACCCGTTTGGTGCACTACGTGGAGGATCGTACGCGTCTCTTGACCGCCATTTCTCAC
This sequence comes from Gammaproteobacteria bacterium, assembly GCA_050739255.1. Classification (GTDB taxonomy): domain Bacteria; phylum Pseudomonadota; class Gammaproteobacteria; order Natronospirales; family REEB76; genus REEB76. The sequence goes on along the minus strand of JBOIAY010000151.1, from coordinate 110 downwards.
GATCTCAAGACGCCCATCACCCGCATGCGGCTGCGGGCGGAGCTACTCGAAGATGAAACCCTGAAGGGCAAGCTGGTGCGCGACCTGCAGGACATGGAGAACATGACCAA
>JBOIAY010000150.1:0-5177 GCA_050739255.1 Gammaproteobacteria bacterium | reverse complement strand
ACACCGGCGAGGATGGATTCGAGATCATGCTGCCGCCGGACAAAGCTGCGGAATTCTGGCAGGCGCTGGCCAAAAAAGGCGTCAAGCCCTGCGGCCTTGGCGCGCGCGACACGCTGCGCCTCGAAGCGGCGATGAACCTGTACGGCTCGGATATGGATGAGACCACCACGCCGCTGGAATCCGGTTTGGCTTGGACCCTCGCATGGGAACCCACGGACCGGGATTTCATCGGCCGTAAAGCGCTGAAAGCACAGCGGGATGCCGGACCCAAGCGCAAATTCGTGGGCTTGCTGCTGGAAGACAAAGGTATTCTGCGCGGCCACCAGAAGGTGATTGCGGACGGTGGCAGCGAAGGCGAAATCACCAGTGGCACGTTCTCGCCGACACTGGAGCGTTCCATCGCGCTGGCGCGCGTGCCGGTTGCGACCGGCGAGATAGTGCAGGTGGACATCCGTGGCAAACTCTGCAAGGCGCGGGTGGTGAAGCCGCCGTTCGTGCGCAATGGCAAGATTTTAATCAGGTAATTTTTTCACCCCTCACCCCACCCTCTCCCGCATGGGGCGAGGGAGAGAGGTTGAAGACATTCTGGAGAACAACATGAGCAAGATTCCAACCGACCTCAAATACACCAAGAGCCACGAATGGATCAAAACCGGCAGCGATGGCACCCTCACCATCGGTATCACCGACCATGCCCAGGAAGCGCTGGGCGACATCGTATTCGTGGAAGTGCCGCAGAAAGGCCGCAAGCTCAAGGCCGACGAATCCTGTGCGGTCGTGGAGTCGGTGAAGGCCGCGTCAGATATATATAGTCCGGTGGCTGGCGAAGTGGTGGAAGGCAACGGTGCGTTGGCGGACAAGCCGGAACAGATCAACCAAGATGCCTATGGCGCGTGGATCATGCGCATCAAGCCGTCCAATGCTGCGGACCTGAATGCGCTGCTGGACGCCAAGGGCTATGAGAAAGTGGTGGCAGATGAAAGCCATTGAAAATCCGAAGTATATCCTCACATTGTCTTCTACAGCTTTCTGAATCATGAATGCAGTGACCGGGTTACCCATGACTTCCTCCAACGCGCTTTCCGATCTGGAGCAGCACGGCGGTTTCATTAGCCGGCATATCGGCCCCGATGCCGACGCGCAGCGGGCCATGCTGGCGGAGCTGGGTTTCGCCACGCGTACGGCGCTCATCAATGCTGTGGTGCCCGCCAGCATCCGCCGCAAGGACGGCTTGCCGTTGGGGCCGTTTGCCCAACCGAAATCAGAGCGCGAAGCGCTGGCCGCATTGCGCGCGCTCGCCAACAAGAATCAGGTGTTCAAATCGTTCATCGGCCAGGGGTATTACGGTACCCACACGCCCGGCGTGATCCTGCGCAACGTGTTTGAGAACCCCGCCTGGTACACCGCGTACACACCATATCAGCCGGAGATTTCCCAGGGACGCCTCGAAGCGCTGCTGAATTTCCAGCAGATGGTCACCGACCTGACGGGTTTCGACATCGCCAATGCCTCGCTGCTGGATGAAGCCACGGCTGCCGCCGAAGCCATGACGCTGTTGCGGCGCATGAGCAAGTCCGCTTCGCAGGTCTTCTTCGTGGCGGATGACGTGCTGCCGCAGACAATCGAAGTGGTTCAGACACGCGCCAAACCCTTGGGGCTGACCGTGAAAGTCGGCAAAGCCGACGAAGCTGCGCAGACCGATTGCTTCGGCGTGCTGCTGCAATATCCCGGTGCGGGCGGTGAAGTGCGGGATTACCGCAAGCTCTCGGAGGCGTTGCACACGAAACAGACGGGCATCGTAGTGGCGGCTGACCTGCTGTCGCTTACGCTGCTCACGCCGCCGGGTGAGTGGGGCGCGGACGTGGCGGTGGGCAACACCCAGCGCTTCGGCGTACCCATGGGTTTTGGCGGACCACATGCGGCGTACCTCGCGACCCGCGATGCATTCAAACGCTCCATGCCGGGGCGTCTTGTTGGTGTCACCGTGGATTCCCAGGGCAAACCCGCGTATCGGCTCGCGTTGCAGACGCGCGAGCAGCACATCCGCCGAGAAAAGGCCACTTCCAATATCTGCACTGCTCAGGCGCTGCTCGCCATCATGGCCAGCATGTACGCCGTGTATCATGGCCCGACAGGGCTACGCACCATCGCCGAACGCGTGCATCGTTTGACCACGATTCTCGCCGCTGGTCTCAGGCAGTTGGGCTATGTACCTGTCAACACGCACTTCTTTGACACGCTCACGGTTAAAACAAGCGCCAATACCACGGCGATCCGTGCGGCCGCACATGCGCAGCACATGAACCTGCGCGTAGTGGACGGTGCGCACGTGGGCATTTCTCTGGACGAGACCACCACGCGCGATGACTTGCTGAAACTATGGTCGCTGTTTGCGTCCGGCAAAAAGCTACCCGATGTCGCGGTGCTCGAATCGAGGGCCAAGGTGAGCTATCCGGAGGTGTTGAAACGCCGCAGCGAATACCTGAGTCATCCGGTGTTCAACCGCTACCATTCCGAGCACGAAATGCTGCGTTATCTGCGCGGCCTTGCTGACAAAGACCTGGCACTGGATCGCAGCATGATTCCGCTGGGCTGTTGCACCATGAAGCTGAACGCGGTGAGCGAGATGCTGCCGGTATCCTGGCCGGAATTCGCGCACATGCACCCGTTTGCGCCGCCGGAACAGACCGCCGGTTACCGCGAGCTGATCGCGCAACTCGAACAGATGCTGGTAGCTTGCACGGGCTACGCGGCGGTTTCCCTGCAACCGAATGCTGGCTCTCAGGGCGAATACGCGGGGCTGCTCATCATCAAGGCCTACCATGAATCCCGCGGTCAGGGCCAGCGCAAGGTGGTGCTGATCCCGTCCTCCGCGCACGGCACCAATCCTGCATCGGCGCACATGGCCGGCATGCAGGTGGTGGTGGTCGCCTGCGACAATCGCGGCAACGTGGATATCACGGATCTGAAAGCCAAGGCGGAACAGCACCGAGACGATCTCGCCGCAATCATGATCACCTATCCCTCGACACACGGTGTGTTCGAAGCGGGTGTGCGCGAGTTGTGTGACATCGTGCACAAATTCGGCGGTCAAGTGTACGTGGATGGTGCGAACCTGAATGCCATGGTGGGACTTGCCGCACCTGGCCAGTTCGGTGGCGACGTGTCGCATCTCAATCTGCACAAGACCTTCTGCATTCCCCACGGCGGCGGCGGACCGGGCGTGGGTCCGGTGGCAGTGGGTGCACACCTCGCGAAGTTCCTGCCCAACCAGCGCAGTGTCGGCTACGTGCGCCATCCCGAGGGTATCGGCGCGATTTCTGCCGCGCCATACGGTTCCGCGTCCATCCTGCCGATTACCTGGATGTACATTGCCATGATGGGCGCAGAGGGGCTCACGGCCGCCACTGAAACCGCGATCCTCAACGCCAACTATGTCGCGAAGAAACTCGCACCCCATTATCCGGTGCTGTACAGCGGGCCCGGCGGGCTCGTGGCCCACGAGTGCATCCTGGATCTGCGCCCCTTGAAGGAAATCAGCGGCATCACGGTGGACGATGTCGCGAAGCGACTCACGGATTACGGTTTTCACGCGCCCACCATGAGCTTCCCCGTGGCCGGTACCTTGCAGGTGGAACCCACGGAATCAGAATCCAAATACGAGCTGGACCGGTTCATTGCCGCCATGATTGCCATCCGCGAGGAAATCCGTGCGGTGGAGCAGGGCAAGCTAGATCGTGAGGACAACCCACTCAAGAATGCACCCCACACGGCCGAGATGGTCGCGAGCGACGATTGGAAACATAAATACAGCCGCGAGCAGGCAACCTATCCTGTGGCCTCATTGCGTCATAATAAATACTGGCCGCCGGTGAGCCGCGCCGATAACGTGTACGGCGACAAGAACCTGATATGCAGTTGTCCGCCGTTGAGTGAATATGAATGACTGTGTGGCTGTTAGCCACACACCCTATCCTCTCTCCCCTTGAGGGGAGAGAGTAGAGTGAGGGGCAATAACTCGTGCGGCTTTAGCCACACACTTTGCCCCTTCTCCCCTTGAGGAGGTGAAGCGGAATAGCCGAAGCGAAGCTTCGGCCCGTTGAACGGGCGACCAGGGATGGTCACCCTGGAGTTCAAGTGGCACAGGATGTGCCACGCAGAACAGGTAGGATGAGCGGTAGAACTCTTGTTCCACCACCATCCGTTATTTTTCGAGGAGGATAAAACCATGGCCAAGATTACATTACGCGGCAATCCCATCCACACCAATGGCGAGCTGCCGAAAATTGGCACCAAGGCGCCGGACTTCAAGCTCACCACCAAGGACCTCAAGGACGTATCGCTCGCCGACTACAAGGGCAAGAAGAAACTGCTCAACATCGTGCCGAGCCTGGATACACCGGTATGCGCACTGTCCACCAAAAAATTCAATGATCATGCCAAAGCTCACGAGGACACGGTAATCCTGATCGTGTCGGCAGACCTGCCGTTTGCGATGGGTCGTTTCTGCGGCAATGAACATTTGGAAAATGTGGTGCCATTGTCATTGATGCGTGACAAGAAATTCGCCCAGGATTACGGCGTGCTGATGCAGGACGGCCCCATGGCCGGCATCACGGCGCGCGCCGTGGTAGTGCTGGATGCCAACGACAAGGTGGTGTACACGGAGATGGTGCCGGAGATCGCCAACGAGCCGGATTATCAGAAGGCCTTGAAGGCGCTTGGATAAATCAGGAGGTGAGGGGTAAGGAGTGAGGATTAAGACAAGCAGTCCCGGATCTACGCCTCACCCCTGACAGGCGGCACAGCCGCCGGCCTCTCGCCTCACTAGCAAAAGCGGCAATATAAATACTGAGCATTTCCATTTGAGAGTTATCTGCAAGGACTGAAAGCATGTCAGCATTAATCTGCGGTTCCCTGGCTTACGACACCATCATGGCATATCCGCAGACGTTCAAGGATCAGATTCTGCCGGACAAGATTCATATCCTGAACGTGTGCTTCGAGGTGCCGGAGATGCGCCGCGAGTTCGGCGGCACTGCCGGCAACATTGCCTATAATCTGAAACTACTGGGTGGAGAGGACTTCCCCATGGGCACGGTGGGGACAGATTTCAAACCTTATGCCGAGTGGATGGATGGGCATGGCATCCATCGCGACTATATAAAGGAAATCCC
>JBOIAY010000149.1:0-4682 GCA_050739255.1 Gammaproteobacteria bacterium | reverse complement strand
GCCACCATGCCGTACATTGCGTTGCAGCTCGTCGGCATCCAGGTGGTGATTGCCGCCATGGGCTTCACGGGTACGGGGCTCGTGGGTGATCTGCCGCTCATCATCGCGTTTGCGATTCTGGCCGCCTTCACTTACACCAGCGGTCTACGCGCACCGGCACTGATCGCCATTGTCAAGGACCTGCTCATATATATAGTCATTATCGCCGCTGTCATCATCATTCCCATGCAGTTAGGCGGGTACGCGCATATTTTCGCGAGCATTCCAAAAGACAAACTGTTGCTGAAGCCGCCATCGGGCGCCAATCTTGGCACCTACAGTGCCTACGCGACGCTGGCGCTGGGTTCCGCCTTGGCCTTGTTCTTGTATCCGCATTGCGTCACCGGCGTGCTGAGTTCCAGCAGCCGCAAAGCCATCAAGCGCAATATGTCGATGCTGCCGGCGTATTCACTGGTGCTGGCGCTAATTGCATTCCTGGGTTACATGGCTTTCGCCGCTGGTGTCCAACACGATCCCGCCTACGCCGGCTGGTTCAAACAGTACGGCAGCACGTTCGCAGTGCCGGCCTTGCTGCTGCATTCCTTCCCGGCCTGGTTTGCGGGCGTTGGCTTTGCGGCCATCGCCGTCGGTGCGCTGGTACCGGCGGCGATTATGTCCATTGCCGCATCCAATCTATTCACGCGCAACATATATAAAGAATATCTCAAGCCCGGCGCCACGGCCGCGCAGGAAGCGGGAATGGCGAAACTGGTATCGCTCGTCGTGAAATTGGGCGCGCTGGCGTTCATCATCTTTCTGCCCAAGCAATACGCCATTCAGTTGCAGCTATTGGGTGGCGTGTGGATCATCCAGACGCTGCCCGCCGTGGTCATCGGTTTGTACACCCGCTGGCTGCACCGCTGGGCGCTGGTGCTGGGTTGGACAGCGGGCATGATCGTGGGCACGGGTATGGTGGCGGCGCAGGGTTTCAAGACATCAATTTATCCGTTACATGTCGGTGATTTCACCGTGCCGGGATATGCCGCGCTGTATTCAGTGATTATCAACATTGGCCTTGCGGTTGCACTGACCGTGATTTTCCGCTCTTTGAAGACACCAGCAGGCCGGGACTCCACCGCACCTGCGGATTATGAGCACGACGCTCCATGAACATTGAACGTCTCATTGGATTTGCTGCCGCGGCTCTTACGACTATTTCCTTGCTGCCACAGGTCTATCATTCGCTGCGCACTCGCGATACCCATAGCATCTCACTCGGCATGTATATGCTGTTCACGCTCGGCGTTGCGCTGTGGCTGGTTTACGGCCTGCTGATCCACGACCTGCCGGTAATGCTTGCCAACGGCGTCACCTTGGTCTTGACGCTCGTGGTATTGGGCTTCATGCTGCGCTATGGCTGAGGCTGCCAGCGGATACCGACACATGCGGAAAATCCTGATGTTGCCGCTGTTGCTCGCGAGTTTGTGCCTGGTGCAAACCGCGTATGCAGACAATAACGATATGTATTCACCGGGGATGAGTGCGTCGGTTGATTTGGGCCGCTATCACACAGATTTTGCCTACCCCGATGGCAATCATCCCGCGGATATCAGCCGCTATGGTATTACCTTTGTGCAGCCGGTGGCCATGGATGTGGGCTTTGGTCTGCAGGGTGGTTACATGACTGTCGGCATCAACAACAATGCGCTCTACCCGCTGGGCGACGGCTATGGACCATTCCTGGGATTATTCTTTGCCTGGCATCCGATGCTTGGTAATTACTGGAGCACAGATTTCCATGCCGGTTATACCTGGCACGATATGAGTTTCCAGGGACAGAACCAGCAGGCGGATGTCACTTGGTACACCGGTTATGCTTCACTGGGACCGGTATTGCATCTTGGTCCCTGGCGGCTGGCAGCGGGTGGCTATTACCAGTATGTGAACGGCACTGAAACCGATACCGGCACAGTGAACCAAAGGCTGGATTTTTCCGCCACTCATTCCACCGGTGCCTATATTGGTATTGCCTATTACCTGGATCGAACCGGTTCACTGGGCATCTATGGCTTCGGCGGCGCGCGCCGCGGCGTGCGCCTTGTCTTCAAACGGGAATTCTAGGTCACGGAATTGACTGCCGTGCTTGCAAGCGGCACGGTATGATGAAGCCCCAAGTCATGTGCCTTTCATTTTGGAGAACTGCATGAATCATTGGATAGCATTGGCATTTCTGGCGGCCGGAATCGTTCTGGCAGTCATGGAGATGGCGACGCTGACCTTCTATCTGGCAGCGTTGTCGTTCGCTGCGCTCGCAACCGCGCTTTACACCTGGTTGTACCCGTCCGCCGGCTGGCAGGTGGCCATCGTGTTTGCGGTCGCGGCCGTTATTGCACTGCCACTGGCGCATCTACTGCGCCGTCGCATGCAGGCCAGCCGCACCAACAGCGCCTTGGATGACATGGACAAAGGCGCGCTGGTGACCGTGACCGAAGACACTAACGGCAACCTCAAGGTCAAGTACCGCGATTCCCTTTGGGAAGCGGTGTGGGAAGGCGCTGACAAACCACAAATCGGCGCACGCGCCGAAGTGGTGGCACGGGACGGCTCTCGGCTGCGCATAAAGGCCGCTGGCTGACAATAATATTTTCACTGGTTAAGGAGTAGTTCATGGGCATTTCCATTTCAGCAATCATCGGTCTGCTCATCGTCCTTTGGGCCGTTGTCATGATCGTCCGTACCATGCGCATTGTGCCGCAGCAGCAAGCCTGGGTTGTGGAACGTCTCGGCAAGTTCCATGGCGTACTGACCTCCGGCATCCAGATTATCGTGCCATTCTTCGACCGCGTGGCATACCGCTTCGACATGCGCGAGATTCCCATGGATGTGCCCGAGCAGGTGTGTATCACCAAGGATAACACGCGCCTGTCGGTGGATGGCGTGCTTTATTATCAGATCACCGACGCACGCAATGCTGCCTACGGCACCAGCAATGTGATTACCGCCGTGGTGCAGTTGGTGCAGACCACCATGCGCGCCGAAGTCGGCAAACTGGCGCTGGATGAATGTCTGTCACAGCGCGACACCTTGAACAAGGGCGTAGTGGATGTGCTCACCCAGGCCGCCACCAGTTGGGGCGTGAAGGTGCTACGTTATGAGATCCGCAACCTCACGCCGCCCGACGAGATCCAGCGCGCCATGGAGCTGCAGCTCACCGCTGAGCGCCAGAAGCGCGCCGCCATCGCCAAATCTGAAGGCGACCGCCAGCAAGCCATCAACCAGTCGGAAGGCCAGAAGCAGAGCCAGATCAACAATGCCGAAGGCGAGCGTCAATCTGCCATCCTGCGTGCCGACGGTCAGGGCCAGGCTATCGCCACCGTAGCGGCCGCGACGGCCAAAGCAATTTCAGACATCGGCAAAGCCGTGGCCGGAGAAGGCGGCGCCGACGCGCTGCATTACCAGCTTGGCCAGCAGTGGGTGCAGCAGTGGGGACTCATCGCCAAGAATTCCACCGTGACCGTGGTGCCGGCGAACATGGGCGATCTTTCGGCGATGGTGGGTTCTCTACTTTCGCAAGCGGGAAATGCCAAGTCTGGAGGAAAGAACTAAATTTGAGATTGTCCGTTTTCGACCCAAACCGGTCAGTGGCACGTGTCCGCTTCACGCCCTGAGTCAGTCCGTCAAGTGGTTTTCGCGGGCAACCCCGCGACCAAGGGCGACCTGCGCCGCTGTAGCGCCAACAGGTAGCGCGACTCGTCATAGGGTGTGTGGGTCACCCAACAGCGATACAGGATGCGGATCCATTTGAAGGCGAGTGCGCGTACAGCGACTTGATGGGAACTGCCTTTGGTACGCTGCTGCCGATAGAAGGCACCCGCCCAGAACGATTTATTGATCGTCTGCTCGGCCCACTCGATAAAGGTCTGGCGGACGAACGTTGAGCATTGCCAGCGCCAGTGCACCCAGTTCTTCTTGCCGCTGCGCTGCGTCACGGGGGCGACCCCCGAGTAACGTTGCACTTGGCCGGCGTTCTGGAAGCGTTCGCGCTGCTCACCCCACGCCGTCTGCAAGCGTGGAGTCAATATGGGACCGCTGCCTGGTAGCGTGTTGAACAATGAGTAGTCCGGCAGCGTGGGGGCAACCGCTGCGATTTCCTGATCGAACCGAGCGATCGCCTGCAGCGTGACGCGAAGCTGGTCCACCAGTGCCAGGGTAAACAACCGATAACTTTGGATCACTGCGACATCTTCAGTGAGGGGCATCGCATGCCGGATACCGTCCAGGCGTTCCGCGATGAGGTGGGTGCGCCGAACGTTGTGGTTGTGGAAGAAGCCCTCAAGCGTTGCCGTGCGCGCATGCCTGACTTGCACCAGCGTCGGCCACCGCGCGAGAAAGTCGCAGAACACCAGCGTGTCACGGTGCTCGAACCAGTCCAGTACCTGAGGAAAATACTGCTTGAGCGCATCGACAATTCGATTGGTGGTGCGCTTCCTGTCGTCGACCAACCGCCGCCGCTGTTCGACGAGATAACCGAGCGTGCGCATGGCCACGCTTTGTGGATGCAGCGGCAGGCACTGCTGGGGATAGCGCAGCATCAGATCCAGCGCGAGCTCCGCATCGGTGGGATCGTCCTTGGCGTGGCTGGGTTTGAAGGCTTCGCGGTACTTGGCCAACATGCTGGGGTTGACCGGGAAAAGGACGATGAA
>JBOIAY010000148.1:0-14179 GCA_050739255.1 Gammaproteobacteria bacterium | reverse complement strand
TTATCTCAAAGCAGCTTGACGGAGTGGTAGCTGCGACGCCGCATATTTCTGAGCGCTTCTCACGGATTAATCAGAATACGGTAAATGTCAATAATTATCCTCTGCCGTATGAACTCGCACCTCCTGCCGATGCTTATGAACGCCGAAATCAGGTGTGTTACGTCGGCGGTCTTTCGCGAATTCGTGGTATTAAACCCTTGATCGAGGCATTGGAATTCATTCCGGGTATTCGGCTAGTGCTATGTGGCCAGTTTTCCGACCGGTCTTTTGAAAGCGAACTGAGGTTGCTTCACGGCTGGGGGCAAGTAGATTACCGGGGGCAAGTAGAACGCCCGGAAGTGCGGGTAGTTATGAGTGAATCGATTGCTGGCGTCCTGACTTATTTCCCCGAACCGAATCATATAGAGGCTCAGCCCAACAAGCTGTTTGAATACATGTCGGCCGGTCTTCCTGTGATTGCTTCTGACTTTCCGCACTGGCGACAGATAATTGATGGAGTAGGTGCGGGGCAGTGTGTCGATCCAAAGTCCCCAGAAGCTATTGCGGGGGCCATTCAAGAACTTATGAATCAGCCAGAAATTGCCGCGAAAATGGGTAAGGCAGGGCGGCAAGCAGTTATGGAGAGATACAACTGGCCGACTGAAGCCGATAAACTAATCACCTATTACAAAGGACTGCTGTGAAAATATTGACCATTCTGGGTGCGCGTCCGCAATTCATCAAAGCTGCTGCTGTTTCCCGGGCTTTGCGTCAAGCTAAAAGCTGTCAGGAGATACTGGTGCATACAGGCCAGCATTATGATTATGGCATGTCGGAAGTGTTCTTTCGGGAATTGGAAATCCAAGAACCGGCATACAATCTTGGAGTTGGTTCGGGCAATCACGGGATTCAGACCGGCCGGATGCTGGTGGGAATCGAAGAGGTATTGCTTAAGGAACGGCCTGACTGGGTTTTGGTCTACGGCGATACCAATTCGACATTGGCTGGTGCTCTAGCGGCTTCGAAACTGGGTATTTCTCTGGCACATGTGGAAGCCGGCTTGCGGTCATTCAACCGGAGTATGCCCGAGGAAATCAATCGGGTCGTCAGTGACCACATCGCCGACATGTTGTTTGCTCCCACGAGCGCTGCCGTTGCAAATCTTGTCAAAGAAGGCATTGTCGGCGAATCCGTGCATAAAGTGGGAGACGTCATGTATGACGCGGCGCTCTTTTATGCGGAAAGGGCGCGCTCGGAATCGGGAATACTGCGTCGTCTCGAAGTGAAGGCCGGCGGTTATATATTGGCGACCGCGCACCGCGCGGAAAATGTTGATGATCCTGTGAGGTTTCATGCAATCCTTGACGGGCTGTGCCGGGTGGCAAATGAATTGCCAGTCGTTTTGCCTTTGCACCCGCGCGCACGAAAGATTCTCTCTGGTAATACTGTCTCAAAATTGCAAAGATCCGGGGTTCTGCTTGTCGATCCAGTTGGTTATCTGGATATGGTGGTGCTGGAGATGAATGCCAAAGTGATAGCCACGGATTCTGGGGGAGTCCAGAAGGAAGCCTTTTTCCATAAAGTGCCTTGTGTCACATTACGGAATGAAACGGAGTGGGTTGAGCTGGTCGAGATGGGCTGGAATAGCCTGGTTGCGCCGACTGATGCCGCATGGATCAGTAACGCGATCCTAAACGCCCAAAAAGGGAAATCCGCAGTCCGTGCGCCTTATGGAAAGGGTAACAGTGCGCATCTGATTGCTGCGGCCCTGATGCATTGAATCTATGCGTTTTCTTATCGTCACCCAGTATTTTCCGCCGGAAATTGGTGCTCCACAGGTACGGCTTGCGGCAGTGGCCAAGACCCTTGTTGAAAGGGGCCATAAAGTCGAAGTGATCACCGGCATGCCGAATTATCCGACTGGCAAGATATCCGTGGAATATCAGCGGCACTTTTACATGAAGGAAGAATGGAGCGGTTGCCGGATACAGCGTATCTGGTTGTATGCGGCCTTGGGAGTTGGGTTCCGGCGCATGCTTAACTACCTTTCCTTTACCTTCATGGTGTGTGTGCCGCTCATTCTGGCTAGGAAGTCTGACGTCGTGCTGGTGGAATCACCCCCACCGTTTGTAATGTTGCCTGTGGTGTTTTTCAATCTATTCTGGAAAGCAAAGCTAGTTCTGAATGTGGCGGACCTATGGCCGGACAGCATCACTCAGATGGGATTGATGAAGGAAGGTATTGCAGTCAAGATCATTCGTATATTCGAACGCTGGTGTTACTGTCGTGCAAACTATATAAATGCGGTAACTGTGGGCATACGGAATTCCTTGATTCATGGCAAAAATATTCCTGTGGAGAAAGTCCTTTTCTTCCCGAATGGCGTTGATACTGTTACGTTCAGTCCTAGTGAACCGGATCGGAAACTCGCAAGCGAGTTGGGCCTTGATGGCAAGCATGTAATTGTATATGCCGGTACACTGGGCTATGCCCAGGGACTTGAAGTAGCGCTGCAGGCAATGATACAAGTCGCTGGACAATTGCCTACCGCTCATTTGGTGTTAATTGGCGACGGTTCCGAATTCACCAAGCTGACCAGAATGGCCAAGGAACTCACGCTGAATAACGTGAGTTTCCTTCGCCCGCAACCTCCAGAATACGTAGCGAGACTATACTCAATCGCCTTGGCTGGGCTTGCCAGCCTTAAACCGTTACCGCTATTTAAGGGTGCGCGACCCTCAAAGATATTCCCGATCATGGCTTCGGGTAAACCGGTTATTTATAGTGGTGCCGGCGAGGGTGCGTGCTTGATTCAGGAAGCGGACGCGGGAATGGTGGTCGAGCCTGGGGATGCTTCGGCATTGGCGGTAGCAATGGAATATATTGTGCGGAATCCCGATGTTGCCACGAAATACGGCCAGAATGGGCGGCGCTTCGTGGAACGGGAATTGAGCTGGACGAAAATAGTGGATGATTGGCTTGTCCAACTTGCCAACAGTAATCAATCGACGGCTGCATCTAAAGTGAATCATTGATGACCGGTTGCAGGAGTGTATATTCCATGCGCGATAAATTCCTGCTGTTTTCGCCTCCTTCTATCGGACAGGAGGAGATTGACGAGGTTGTTGATACACTGAAATCGGACTGGATCACCACCGGCCCGAAGACCAAGCGTTTCGCAGAGGAATTTGCCGGTTATTTGGGGGTAAAAGCGGCTTTGCCGCTGAATTCATGTACAGCAGGACTGCATGCGGCGCTGGTGGCGCTTGGCGTCGGTCCGGGGGACGAAGTAATTACTACGCCCATGACATTCGCCTCCTCGGCCAACGTCATCGAGCATGTGGGAGCCAAACCCGTATTCGTGGATGTCCAGCCCGATACTTTGAACATAGACCCGGAGAACATCCGCAGGGCGGTCACCTCGCGCACCAAGGCCATTCTGCCGGTGCACTATACCGGACATCCCGTGGACATGGAGGAGATCATGGCGATTGCCCGGGAGCACAGGCTGCACGTCATAGAGGATGCGGCCCATGCCTTGCCGGCGAAATATAAAGGGCGGTTCATCGGTGCGTTTGGTAATCCGACCGCATTCAGCTTTTATGCGACCAAGAACTTGACCACGGCCGAGGGCGGCATGTTGACTGGACCGCCGGAATTCCTGGACCGCGCTCGCATCGTGAGCCTGCACGGCATGAGCCGAGATGCATGGCAGCGCTATGGCAAGGGAGCCAGTTGGAATTATGAAGTGGTGCTGCCGGGGTTCAAGTACAACATGACTGATATCCAGGCTGCCATTGGCCTGTGCCAATTGAAGAAACTGGAGCGTTTCCAGGCGCGGCGACGTCAGGTGGTTGCCGCATACCAGGCGGCTTTTTCTAAAATTGAAGCCCTGCAGTGCCCCGCGACGAGGGATTACGTAGAGCATGCCTGGCACTTGTATGTACTCAGACTCAGACCAGTACTGCTGAAGATCAGCCGTGATGCGTTCATTGAGGAACTGAAGCGTCGCAATATCGGCACATCGGTACATTTCATCCCGGTGCACATCCATCCCTACTATAGGGATAAATACGGGTACAAACCGGCCGATTTCCCGGTTGCCGCTGATCATTATTCGCGGGCATTGAGTCTGCCGCTGCATCCCGGTTTGTCTGACCGGGATGTGAATGATGTGATCGAAGCCGTTGTGGATGTAGTGAAGAAAAACAGTAAATGAGGACTTCCAAAAGATGTTTTGATTTTGTTGCGGCGGCTATCGGAATCGTACTTCTTTCTCCGCTATTTATTCTTGTAGCTTTGCTCATCAAGGCTTCGAGTCCGGGTCCAATATTTTTCAAGCAGGAAAGGGTAGGCTACAAAGGTAGACCTTTCCTGATTTGGAAGTTTCGCACCATGGTGAGGGGAGCCGAGAGTCTGGGTGGGTCTCTGACGGTCGGCAACGATCCGCGAATCACACGGATAGGCGGCTGGCTTCGCAAGACGAAGCTCGATGAGCTGCCGCAGTTATTCAATGTGCTCACCGGTGAAATGAGCTTGGCCGGACCGCGGCCTGAAGTTGAACGCTATGTGAAGTTGTACACAGAGGCACAACGTAAAGTGCTGGACCTGATGCCGGGGATTACCGATCCTGCTTCGATTCATTTCAAACGGGAGAGTCAGTTACTCGGTGAGGCGACTCAACCGGAACAGACTTACATCAACTCCGTTATGCCCGAGAAGATTCGTTTGAACTTGGAATATGCCCGGAGAGCCAACTTCTGGTCCGACTTCGGAGTCATATTGCGAACGCTGGGGGCCATCTTCCGGGTTTGAACCACGGTCGGAGATCGCGGTCGGACGACCGGTCCTACAGGAGTAAGAAAGAATGAAGGGCGGAAGAATCGCGGCCGAGACGACCGCTCCTACAGTTTTCTTCACCCCCTTTGAAAAAGGGGGATGGAGGGGGATTTTACGAATACCGAAATCCTCCCTTGCCCTCCTTTGACAAAGGAAGGGTTGGAGAAACAAGAAGTAAGAGCGGCGATATTCGCCGCGATTCATTCAAGGCGAGAACACATCGCGACCGGGACGATCGCTCCCAAAAGAGTTATCCCAAGAATCCATCACGGTGCGGACCGGTGGTCCGCCGGCCACTCCCACAAGAGTTATTCCAGGATTCCATTTCGGCCGGGGCGACGGCTCCCACAAATTCGAAACCATGCTGATGTGTTAAAATGCCGGCCAAGTAAACGGGCGGGGAGCCACTTCGTTATGAATCAGGCCGGGTGCGTCCGGCCGTGCAGGGGCTACTGTCAACACCGGCAGAGACCGGAATCAGGGCGGCGTGAACGTAATGCGAATTCTCGATAGACGATTCTATATATTTATCCATGACATCGCCTGGGTGCCGGTTAGCATTCTGTTTGCGTTCTGGATGCGCCTTAATCTGCATGTGCTTGACCATGCAACATTGAGGAGCGTCATCGAGCTGGCTGGGATCGCCATCCCTGTGTATGCCGTTAGCTTCTGGCTGTTCGGCTGTTACCGTGGCATCTGGCGTTTTGCTTCCATACCCGACCTGCTGCGGCTGATGAAATCGGTGGTGGCCGGGGCGGTTGTCACCGCGACCCTGTGCTTCATATTGTGGCGCCTCGGCAATACGCCCCGGTCGGTATTGATTTTGTATCCCATACTGCTGTTTGGCGGCGTCACAAGTGCGCGTCTCATATACAGGATGGTGCGTGACAAGACCCTGCGCCTGGATTTGGATCGCGGGCCGAAGGTGCTGATTGCCGGCGCCGGCAAGGCGGGTGAGATGCTGGTGCGCGATCTGGAACACACCCGCCAGTTCACACCGGTGGCGTTCGTGGATGACGCCCCGAGAAAGCAAGGACACGATGTTCGCAACGTGCGCGTACGCGGAACCACGGACGACATACCCAGGCTCATAGGCGAGCTGGCCATCGAGATGGTGCTGGTGACCATGCCATCGGCACCCAGCGCGGTGATGAATAAAATCGTGATGCAGTGCGCGCAGCATGGCGTCAAGTGCCGTACGCTGCCTTCACTGGCTGAATTAGCCGATGGCCGCGTGGAAGTTTCACGCCTGCGGGCGGTCACCGTAGAAGACCTTCTGGGCCGGGATCCGGTAAAACTTGATCGGCAGACTGTTGCCGCATTCATCAAGGGCAAGCGCGTTTTGGTTACCGGCGGCGGCGGCTCCATCGGCTCGGAGCTGTGCAGGCAGATTGGTAGGCTTGATCCGGGTATGCTGATTGTGCTCGATTGCAGCGAATACAACATTTATCAAATTGAGCGTGAGCTGAGTTCAACCCATCCCGCACTGGTTTTCAATGCCCTGCTCGGCAGCGTATGCGACGAACACAACGTTGATGCGCTGTTCACGCAATACAGACCGCAGATGGTGTTTCATGCCGCCGCCTACAAGCATGTACCGCTGGTCGAAGACAATGTGATTTCCGGCATCCTGAACAACGTTTATGGCACGCGTACAGTGGCGGATGCCGCTGCGAAGCACGGCGTCGAGACGTTCGTACTGATCTCCACTGACAAGACGGTGAACCCCACCAACGTCATGGGCACCACGAAACGTGTTGCCGAACTGTACTGCCAGGGCTTGAGCCAGCCGGGCGGCGCACACTTCATCACCACCCGCTTCGGCAATGTGCTGGCTTCCGCCGGTTCGGTGGTGCCGCTGTTCGAGCGGCAGATTGCCGACGGCGGGCCGGTGACGGTGACGCACCCGGAGATCACCCGCTATTTCATGACCATTCCGGAGGCCGCCAGCCTCATTTTGCAAGCCGGCGCCATCGGCAAGGGTGGTGAGATTTTCGTCCTGGACATGGGCGAGCCGGTGCGCATCCGCGATCTTGCCGAGAAAATGATCCTGCTTTCTGGCCTGCAACCGGAGCGCGATATCCGTATTGAATATATCGGCCTGCGGCCGGGCGAGAAGCTGCATGAGGAGCTTTTCTACGCACAGGAAGAACTGCGGCGTACCGTGCATCCCAAGGTGTTGCTCGCCAGTTGCGGCAGTGTTGACATGGAGCACATCCGCGCCGGTTTGGCTCGGTTGGTGCAGTCAGTCCATGCAAATGATCAAGAGCGCGCTCTGCTGGAACTGAAATCACTGGTGCCGGAATTCAATCCCAGCCTGACTTCGGAAGAGCGCAAACAGCGCTACGCACGCCCGCATCTGCAAGCGGTGAAGTAAGCCGCGAGTGGGGATGGTCGTTCTTGATGTTGGAGCAGTGGTGCCCACCGCGATACCTGATTCGTAAGAATCGCGGCGAATTTCGCCGCTCCCACGAGAGCTTTTCTAGCTCTCTCCTTTATTAAAGGAGGGGAGTATTTCAGTATTTTCAAAATCCCCCTCTTTACGAACTTCGCAATCCTGCTGCGTTCGAAACTCCAGGGCAGCCATCCATGGCTGCCCGCTTGGCGCTTCGCGCCCCGCCCCCCTTTTGCAAAGGGGGAGGAAGAAAACTGTAGGAGCGGTGGATCCCACCGCGATTCATGGTGAATTTGCCTTACCGGTTTTGTCTCGGCTGCTTGAAGTTGGAAGCTTGAGCTTGTACATGATTTGGCCTATGCTAAGAGCATAGGCTGGTAATGCCGGAGGGCAATGAGATGGATACGGCACATAATCGGGATTTAGGGGAGAAGCACAAGCGCACCGCACGCTTGTTTCGCAATGGCCGTAATCAAGCGGTGCGGCTGCCGCGTGATTACGAGATTCAGGCCGAGGAAGTCTATATTGAACGCGCTGGCGAAACACTCATTCTGACGCCTAAACCACAAAACTGGGATGCCTATTTTACTCGCGCGCGACGGTTAAGTGACGATGTTCCCGAGCGGGTGGATGATCTGTCGCCGGGAGAACGGGAAGCGCTCTGATGCGCTATCTGCTTGACACCGATACCTGTATCTACATCATGAAGTCTCAGCCGCCGTCCGTGCGGGAACGCCTCACAAAAGTACCGGTGGGGCAAGTGGCTATTTCCGCCATCGTGCTCGCCGAACTTCAATATGGCATCGGCAAGAGCCGCCGTCGTGAGAATAATATGATGGCCTTGCATGATTTCCTCGAATTCTGCACGGTGGAGGATTGGCCTCACGAGGCAGCCGGTGTGTATGGGAACATACGTGCCTCACTCGAACGCCGCGGCACGTCCATTGGCGGCAATGATTTGCTGATCGCGGCCCACGCGGTGCATGCTAGAGCCACGTTGGTCACCCATAACAGCCGCGAATTTAAACGTGTGCCAGGCCTTAAAATTGAGGATTGGGCGTAATCTGTATTGCGTCCAATGGTTTTTGATGGATGGCTCCCTTGATCAATATGCCGAGTGCGGGACCGGTAGTCTCCACCGCGATTCCTGAACTATCATTGACTTTATCTTAGGTAGACTTCGATATGCCCGGCAAGCTCCATATCAAAACGCTCGGTTGCCAGATGAACGAGTACGATTCCGCGAAGATGGCGGATGTACTGCAGGATTCTCATGGTTTCGCGTTGACGGAACAGGCCCAGGACGCGGACGTGATTCTGCTCAATACCTGTTCGGTGCGCGACAAGGCCCAGGAGAAGGTGTTTTCCCAACTGGGGCGCTGGCGCGAGTTCAAGCGGCAGAACCCGAATTTGATTATCGGCGTCGGCGGTTGCGTGGCCAGCCAGGAAGGCGAAGGCATCGTCAAACGTGCGCCGTTCGTGGATCTGGTATTCGGACCGCAAACGCTCCACAGACTGCCGGAAATGCTGGAAGAAACCCGCCGGACCCATCATCCGGTAGTGGATATTTCCTTCCCAGAAATCGAAAAATTCGACAATCTGCCGCCATCAAGGGCCGAGGGCGCGACCGCGTTTGTCTCCATCATGGAAGGCTGCAGCAAGTATTGCAGTTTCTGCGTTGTGCCCTATACCCGCGGCGAGGAAGTGAGCCGGCCGTTCGACGATGTGATTGCTGAAATCGCCGGACTGGCGGAGCGGGGCGTCAAGGAAGTCACGCTGCTGGGCCAGAATGTGAATGGTTACCGCGGACCGAGGTACGACGGCGGTATTGCGGATCTGGCGCTGCTGATTGAATACATGGCGGTCATGGATGGCATCGAACGCATCCGTTTCACCACCTCGCATCCCGTGGAATTTGGAGAGCGCCTGGTTCAGGCATTTGCCTATTACCCCAAGCTCGCTAATTATCTGCATCTGCCGGTGCAAAGTGGCTCCGACCGGATTCTCGCCGCCATGAAGCGCAACTATACGGTGCTGGAGTACAAGGCGAAAATTAGAAAACTGCGCGAAGTACGGCCGAACATCAGCTTGTCCACGGATATCATCGTGGGCTTTCCGGGTGAAACCGAACAGGATTTCAAGGCGACTCTGAAATTGGTGGAAGAGGTGAGATTCGACCAGGCGTTCAGCTTCATCTACAGTCGCCGTCCCGGTACACCGGCCGCTTCATTTCCCGACGAGGTGAGCCACGCGGAAAAAGTGCGGCGGCTCGAGACCCTGCAGGCGCGGCTCCACGAACTCGGCCAGCAATACATGCGGCGTCTGGTTGGGACTACACAGTGCGTGTTGGTGGAGCGGCCCTCGACGAAAAATCCCAGGGAATTGGCGGGCAGGACCGAGTGCAACCGCTGGGTGAACTTCGCCGGTGACGCACATCTCCTCGGTCAGTTTGCGGATGTAACGATTACCGAAGTCAAACAGAATTCCCTGCGTGGGCGGTTGGCCATGGCGGGTGGTGCGTCAGGATCCGTGCGTGCGCAAGGTCTGGTTTTGCCGGCACCCGCATAAGACTTGATCTCCCAGCCTGATTCCCAGATGCTTCTTGTCTTGAGTTGATCCTTTTAGTAAGATTTCCTTACTTTAAGGAATTTACCATGCTTGCCAAAAAGACCTCCAAAAACCAGATCACCTTGCCCAAGGCGGTCATAAGCCGTTTTCCGGCGGTGGAGTATTTCGATGTGCGTGAGGAAGATGGCCGCATTGTCCTGGCTCCAGTGAAAGCGAGTCGCGCGGAGTCCGTGCGGGAAAAATTGCGTACGTTGGGCATAACGCCCCCGGATGTGGCAGATGCAATCGCGTGGGCTCGCAAGAAGTGAGTGCGAGAATCGTTTTCGACACCAACACCGTTGTTTCCGCTTTATTGTTCCGTGGTCGGCTAGACTGGATGCGCAAGGCTTGGTACGAGAGAACTGTGGCACCGCTGGCGAACAAGGTCACCGTGCAAGAACTCTATCGCGTGCTTTCTTATCCAAAATTCAGTCTTTCAGCAGCGGATCGAGAAGAATTGCTGGGCGACTATCTTCCTTTTGCTGAGTTGGTGAACATGCCCGGTCGGCTCTTGGTTTTGCCCAAGTGTCGCGATGTGGACGACCGGAAGTTTATTGAACTTGCCCATGTTGCCAAGGCAACTATGCTTGTCACCGGCGACAAGGATTTACTGGTGCTGGCAGAACGGGTCAAATTCAGGATTTGCGGCCCGGCTGTATTGCAAGAAAAACTTGAAACGGCAAAGCGAGCTTGATATTTGATTGTGCGCATGAATCTCCAACCTCTTTCCATGGATTTGACTCTGGAGCCTTTTGACAACGAACGGTTGGCGAATCTCTGCGGCCAGTTCGACGAGCACCTGCGCCAGTTGGAACAGCGCTTGGGTGTGGAGATCAACAACCGCGGCAACCAGTTTCGCGTCATCGGCGATCCGGAACCGGCACAGGCCGCTGCCGCCATCCTGAAGGAGCTCTACGCCGCCACCGCCCTTGAACGCATCCGCCGCGAAACTGTGCATTTGTCACTGCAGCAATCCTGTGTGGCCGCCCTGTTGAAGCAGAAAGATGAAGCGGAGATTGCGGACGAAATCGTGATTTCCGTCAAGGAAGGTCGCGTGCACGGACGCGGCCCGAACCAGCGGCGTTATTTGCAGAATATCGCCGCGCACGACCTCACCTTCGGGATCGGCCCCGCGGGTACAGGCAAGACCTATCTAGCCGTGGCCAGCGCGGTGGCGGCCTTGAACCGCGATCAGGCACGGCGACTGGTGCTGGTGCGCCCGGCGGTGGAGGCAGGCGAGCGCCTGGGATTTCTGCCCGGCAACATGGCGGAAAAAGTGGATCCCTACCTGCGTCCGATTTACGACGCACTGTATGAAATGCTTGGTTTCGAGCGCGTAAGCCGTCTACTAGAACACGGCGTCATCGAAGTGGCGCCACTGGCGTTTATGCGCGGCCGCACCCTGAACGAGGCCTTCATCATTCTCGACGAAGCCCAGAACACCACTATTGACCAGATGAAAATGTTCCTGACACGCATCGGTTTCGGCTCGAAGACGGTCGTCACGGGTGACATCACCCAGGTGGACATCCCGCGGCCGCAGCGTTCGGGTTTGCGGGATGCGGTGGATTTGCTGCGCGGCATGGACGGCGTGAGTTTCACGTTTTTTACCGCTGCGGATGTTGTGCGTCATCCGCTTGTGCAGCGCATTGTCAGCGCTTACGAACAGCGTGATCCGCCGGAGGATCCGCGGCAATGAGAATGGAATATCGCGGGAATGTTGTGGATTCGGTCGTATTGTAGGAGCGGCGATAAAGGATCGCGGCGCGGACCAGTGGTCCGCCGACCGCTCCCACAAGAGTCAGGTTTTGGATTTGCGGGAATGGCGATACTCGCCGCGATAATGATGTAATTCCTGGACCAAGAACCGATGGTGAAGGACATAAACATTACAGTTCAAAAAGCGACGCGAGTTAAAGCACTGCCGACAAAGACACAGTTTACCTGCTGGGTAAATGCAGCATTACAGGGGCGGCGCGATTCAGCCGAGCTAACCATCCGCATTGTGGACGAAGATGAGAGCGCTACGCTTAATCGTACTTACCGGCACAAGGATTACCCCACCAATGTCCTGTCGTTTCCCGCGTCTGCGCCACCGGGCATTAAATCGTCATTGCTAGGCGATCTGGTGATCTGCGCGCCAGTGGTGCTGCGCGAAGCGGCGCAGCAGCGCAAGGCGACTGAAGCCCATTGGGCGCACCTGACGGTGCATGGAATCTTGCATTTGTTGGGCTACGACCATGAAGCCGAGGCCCGGGCCCGGGAAATGGAGTCTCTGGAGACCGCAGTCCTCGCAGGGCTAGGCTATTCCGACCCCTATGCCTGAGCCGTCCGGCGTTTTGCAGTCGTGGCCATTCCCGATAAACTTGATCTATTGCAGCATTCAAATACCCTAATTAATGAATACCGATCCCGCCCCCACCAATCACAGTCCCGGGCTGCGTGCCTGGTTCGAGAATTTGCGCCAGGCGCTGGCCGGCGAACCCCGGGACCGGGAGGAGCTGCTGGAGCTGCTGCGGGATGCCCAGGAGCGCAATCTGTTCGACAGCGACGCGCAAGCCATGCTGGAGGGGGTATTGCAGGTGGCGGACATGCAGGCCCGCGACATCATGATCCCGCGTGCCCAGATGGTGGCGCTGGAAAAAGATGCTTCTCTGCGCGAGGTCATGGCGGTGGTCGTGGATTCAGGGCATTCACGCTTCCCGGTGGTCGGCGACAGCCGAGACGAAATTATCGGCATCGTGCTTGCCAAGGATTTGCTGCAGCATTTCCTCGAGGATCCGGAGGGAACGTTCAGTCTGCGCGAGTATCTGCGGCCGGCGCCGTTCATCCCGGAGAGTATTCGCCTGAACGTGTTGCTGAAGGATTTCCGTGCCAGCCACAACCACATGGCCATCGTGGCGGATGAGTACGGCGGCGCGGCCGGGCTGGTGACCATCGAGGATGTACTGGAGCAGATCGTCGGCGAGATTGACGACGAATACGACGTGGACGACGAAGCGCGCATCCTCAAGCACACCGACAAGCGTTATACGGTGAAGGCCCTGACACCCATTGAAGATTTCAACGAGTATTTCGGAGCACGTTTCAGCGATGCGGAATTCAACACGGTGGGCGGCCTGGTCATGCACGCCTTCGGTCATCTGCCAAAACGCGGCGAAAAAATCCTGATCGGCAGTCTGCGTTTCAAAGTATTGCGCGCTGACAGCCGCCGTCTGCATCTGCTGGAAGTGTTGCGTAAGAGCACAGCTACGTCCTCTGCTTCAGATTCTGCGGCATGAATGCCGCCTCGGTGCGCATCTGTTGCGGATTGGCGTCCTCTCATTTCAAAAAGAAGGCCAGGGAAAGGATTTCAGAATTTGTTTTGGCAAATCCCCCCCTTTCCAATGGGGGAGACAAGAGAACCAGCAGCCAATTGCTCCGGCTCCCTCCTTTGAAAAAGGAGGGTGGGGGAGGATTTGTAAATTTATTCTTAAATGAATCCCCCTCTTTCAGACTTTGTCTGTTGGCTTGGCAATCCCCGCTTAGCCAAATGTTTGTGGGAAAAATTGTTGTGGGAGCGGCGATACTCGCCGCGATTCTTGTTATTCCAGGAATCCATCGCGGCGCGGACCAGTGGTCCGCCGACCGCTCCCACAAAAGTTATTCCAGGAATCCATCGCGGTGGGGACCACCGCTCCCACAGTATTTCTTCCTTCTCCCTTTTCCAAAGGGGGAGAAATGAGAATCAGTACCCGATTATTCCGGTACCCTCCTTTGAAAAAGGAGGGTGGGGGAGGATTTAAAAATGTCTTTGGAAAAATCCCCCTTACTCCCCCTTTTCCAAAGGGGGATGGGCGCCGCCTGTGCAGATAACTGCGGACAACGTAGCCAGTGCCACTGTCATCAAGCTGCTGCGTTGCTGCGAAGCACGCGCGCGTGCCGGTGCCCTGGGTGATCTGCTGGCG
Source organism: Gammaproteobacteria bacterium (assembly GCA_050739255.1). GTDB lineage: Bacteria > Pseudomonadota > Gammaproteobacteria > Natronospirales > REEB76 > REEB76. The sequence goes on along the minus strand of JBOIAY010000148.1, from coordinate 412 downwards.
TTCATTTTTGGAGCGCTTGTGGTACTGGCGTTCGCGCCGTTCAATCTCTATCCCCTGGCTATTCTCACCCTGGCCGCGTTGTTCTGGCTTCTGAATGGCGCCTCAGCACGTCGGGCATTCTGGCGTGGATTCCTGTTCGGCGTGGCCGAATTCTCCTTTGGTTTGTATTGGCTGTACATCAGCATCCATATCGTGAGCGGTGCGCCGGTCTGGCTAACGCTGCTGGTGATTGCCGCCATCGTAATCGTCATGGCGGTGTACGGCGCTATCGCCTGCGGCCTGAGTGTCTGGATCACACCGCGCGTCGGCATGTTGCGCTGGGTTTTGCTTTTACCGGCACTGTGGACGCTGCTCGAATGGCTACGCGGCTGGTTGATGAGCGGATTTCCGTGGCTGAGTCTGGGGTATAGTC
>JBOIAY010000147.1:0-4391 GCA_050739255.1 Gammaproteobacteria bacterium | reverse complement strand
CTACAAACAGCAGGTAACTGCGGCCTGGAGCCAAGTGCTGAACGAGTATCAGCGGCGTACCGATCTCATTCCGAACCTGGTGGCGACGGTCAAAGGTTCGGCAGAACACGAGTCTGACGTACTGGAGGCTGTTACCAATGCGCGCGCTAAAGTTACGCAGACACAGATTCCCGCGGACATCCTCACCAATCCCAAGGCGTTCAAGGAATTTGAACAGAATCAGGCAACTCTGGGCGGCGCCTTGTCACGGCTGATCTCTGTCACTGAGAATTATCCCGATCTGAAAGCCAACCAGAATTATCTGGTGTTGCAGTCACAAATCGAAGGCACTGAAAACCGTATTGCGGTCGCGCGTCGCGACTACATTTTGGCGGTGCAGCAATACGATACGGAACTCACCACGATTCCAGGTCGTTGGTATCACTCCATGTTTTACGGCAGCTATCAGTCGGTGCAGAACTTCACCATCACCGAGCAGGCGATGCAGACCCCGAAGGTCAACTTTTCCGGCACGCCGTGAGACACGCGACTTTCTTTCTGGCCACGGTTTTGCTGTTTGCTGCGGCGCCTGCATTTGCCGCAAGTAATACGCTCGATGCCGGCATGCCCCCGTTTCCGGCACTCTCCGGCCCGGTGGTGGATACCGCGCGTCTGCTGCCACCGAACGTGTTTGACGCACTCTCGCAACGTCTGGCGGCGTATGCACGCGGGACGGGTACGCAGCTCGTGGTGGTGACGCTGCCAACGCTCAATGGTTACCCAATTGACATGTATGGCTATCAGCTCGGGCGTCACTGGGGCATCGGCCAGAAAGGCAAGAACAACGGTGCGCTGCTGATCGTGGATGCGGGGGAGAAACAGGTGCGTATCGAGGTGGGCTACGGCCTCGAAGGCACGCTTACCGATGCGCAGAGTTTTGAGATCATCCACAACATCATCACGCCGCGATTCAAACAAGGTGATTTTGCAGGTGGCATTACTGCGGGCGCACAAGCGATACTCACCGTGCTTGGCAACCAGCAGCAGGCCGCGCAGCAGAAAAAAGTGCGTAACCGTTCCGGCACCGGTTTCCTCATGCTTTTGATTATCGCGTTTGCACTCATACCGCTGATCCGGGCGATCTTTTCCAGGGGCGGTCGCGGCGGCCCGGGCAGACCCGGCGGCGGCGGAATGGGCTGGCTTGGCTGGCTGGCTTTGGGGATGCTGGGCGGCGGCATGGGAGGTGGTGGTTTTGGCGGCGGTGGCGGCGGCTTCGGCGGATTTTCAGGCGGGGGCGGATCCTTCGGCGGAGGCGGTGCGTCCGGCGGGTGGTAAAAAATAGCTTCCCAGACTTTGTCCCTTCTCCCCTTGGGGAGAAGCAGGATGAGGGGGCGCTTTTATGAGTGAACCGACATGATCAAATTTTCCGACACAGACAAGGCCCGCATCACCGCAGCCATCCACGCGGCAGAGAAAAATACCAGTGGTGAATTCGTGGCGGTGATGGCGCGCATCAGCGACCACTACATATTCCTGCCGCTCATGTGGGCGGCGATTGTGGCGTTGCTGCTGCCGGGCGTGTTCCTGCTGTTTTCCATCCCGCTTGCATGGGTGCATGTGTATCAGATCCAGTTGCTGCTGTTCATCGTGCTGGCCTTGCTGTTTCTGTTTGTGCCGGAACTGCACCTGCGTCTGGTTCCGCGGTACGTCAAACACTCACGCGCTAGCCGTCTCGCCAAAGCGGAGTTTTACCTTCAGGGTGTGCATATGACCCGCGAGCATTCGGGTGTGCTGATTTTCGTGTCGCTGGCGGAACATTACGTGGAAATCGTTGCTGACAAGGGCATCCACGAAAAGCTCGGTGAGGCCCACTGGCGGGGCATCATCACAAACTTCGTTGGGCAGGTGCGCAAGGGCCAGGTTGTGGATGGGTTCGTTATGGCCATCAGCGCCTGCGGCGCCGCCATGGCTGAACACTACCCGCCGGATCCCAACGATGTGAATGAACTCTCCGACGGCCTGATCGAGATCTGAAACGGGTTGCGTATTATCCAGTATCGTGTGGCACCTCTAAAAATCAGAGATTTTGGTTTCTGGATAGGCAAAAATAACCGAGCAACCGGAGTGTATATGTTAATACAGGGTCTTCGTGGTTTCGTGTGGGTAAAAACATGGATTTGAGTATGCCGCGGAGCTTATATTCGAGGGGTTTGGTGCGATTTTGGTGGACCGAAAAGTTGGCACAATGCGCCACATGCCCGCTTAGGCAAGCGCTGCCGGCTGATCGGCGCATATGCCTTTGCAGGCCTCCCCTTGCTGGCGCGTCTAGGGGCGCATCCCACCGCCCACAGGTTTGCCGTATCGCGCTGATCCGGCAGGGAGAAACGCCATTTGCGGTGGCGCCGATACTGATCTCCTCAGCACGGATAGGGCCGCCGGCGAACACAGGCCACCGGCAAGCTGCTCGAGTCATGACCTGACAACCTCGAAGATTTACCCACACGTTTCCACGATGACCCTCAATACATGAGGATTGCGAGGTCGTTTTTAACGTCGCCAGAAAGCAAAAGATCAATTATTAGAGGTGCCCTATGGGCATTCAGACTTTGTTCAGATCCATTTGTTCCGGCTCGGATTTCACGTAACCCTTGGGACGGATCGCCACCGTGTTTTGCACCAGCGTGCATAGGGTGCCGTCGGTCAGGTAATAGCCGTATTCAAACACGGGTGTGGCGCGGCCTTTGGCGGATAATTCCGCGCGAATGTCGGTTTCCTGTCCGAGATCCAGATCGAAACGTAATTCCAGATCGGTGCGGCCGCCCTTTTGGAAGTCCAGGCTCATGGCGCGCGTCCATACCGAATATCCGGAAAATACTCTGGCGCAGGACAGCGCCGCGATGGGATCGGCGAGCGCCGCCTGCCAGCCGCCGAACATGTCGCCGGAAAGGTTGCGCGAGAATGCCGTGAGCGGCAGCCGCAGGCGCACATGCCGCCAGTTGTCGCGCATTTCCAGCACCTTGATGTGCATCTTGAAGAACGGCGGGTAGAGTTCCAGCCGCCGGGCCTCTGACAGGAACTTCAAGTTGGCAATGAAACGCAGCAGGCCCATAATCATTCCCGCTTTGAGTCGAACCGTAGCATCATTCTAGGGTGCATCATGCGCACAATACAGAGTTGGCTGGATGAATACGGCGAGAGTCACCGCAACCCGGTGAACAAGTCGCTGCACTGGATCTGTGTGCCGCTCATCATGCTGTCGCTCATCGGACTGCTCTGGTCCATCCCCGTGCCGCATACTTTCGCAGAAGTTTCGCCGCTGCTTAATTGGGGCGTACTGTTCCTGATCCTGGCGCTTATCTATTATTACGTGCTCGCCTGGCGGCTGGCTCTGGGAATGACGGCAGTATCCGTTATCATGATCGTTATCATCTTTGGCGCAAGCCTGTCGTCTATCCCTCTGTGGCTGTTGTCGGTGATCGTGTTCGTGATCGCCTGGATCGGTCAGTTCATCGGCCACAAAGTCGAAGGCAAGAAGCCGTCCTTCTTCAAGGACATCCAGTTTCTGTTCATCGGCCCGTTGTGGCTGCTGGCGTTTGTATATCGGCGCCTGGGTCTGGCGGACTGATTCTCCGGCAATTGATCGTTATTGCAGATGCAGGTTATAAACAGTGCGTGTGTCGGAATCTTGCCCCAGGCCCGATTGCTTTTGTTCCCGGGTAAGCTTCACCGTCACCAGCCGCCCATCAATCACTTGCAACCAGCCGCTGTGTATATTATCCACGGTTACGCACAGAAAGAACTTGCAGAACTTGGCATGCACTGTTTCCTGGTACGCCTGTGGAACGCCTTTCGAGTTCAGCCAGAGCAACAGCTTGTCCTGAAAATCCTTGACGCTGGATTTCTCCTTCTTCGATGCCTGCAATGGTAGGTTCAGGCTGAGTTCCTGAACAGGCTCGCCTTCCAGCACCGTCGGCTTGATTATGGGCGAGTTGGCGCCTTCCAGCGTTCGCAACAACGCGGGCGCCGCCGATGCCATGTGCTCGATTTGCATGGGGCCGATGCTGCTCAACAAGTCGGCTGTGGGTGCGGCATGGCTGGGATCAGCGGCATGGGCCGCCTGCTCGGCACTGATCTGTTGCAACAACGCCGGCGACAGATTCACACTCAGGCCGTCACCTGCATGGATATCGAGTTGCAGATGGGCAGAGCGGGGTTTGCTTGAATCCGATTTGCCATTCGTCACGATTGACCGCACGTCCAGAACGCCCTTGATGGCGGCTTGACTTTCCAGTCCTTTCAAAGTGGTGCGTAGATTAGTCAGTGTATCCGCGTGCGCACTACCGGCCACGCATGTACCCAGCATCACAAGGCCCAGGAGTATCCCGGACAACGCAAATTGCAGAGCCGTTTTT
>JBOIAY010000146.1:0-4412 GCA_050739255.1 Gammaproteobacteria bacterium | reverse complement strand
CTTCTACGGCAACTCCACGCTGCGTTTCTTCCAAGTAGATGAGGAGGTGCTGGTGTGTACAGGCTTGGGGGCATTGCGCGCCAGCGCCGAAGAATCCGGCACGACGCGACTGCGTTCCGCGCTCCTGTTGGTGCGCCGCACGCTCATCATCTGGATGGTGGTGTATGCGCTGATCACACTCATCGGCTGGGCATGGTGAAAACCTGCGCAAAAACCAGTTGTGGCGTGCTGCGGCCATTTTGTTTTGCATTGCTTTCCGTTGTGTTGGCATTCCTGACACTCACGGCCTCGGCTGCGATTACCGTCACCGGCGCTGACGGCCACACACTCACACTGAACAAACCGGCCACGCGCGTCGTCAGCCTCGCGCCGGATCTCACTGAACTGGCTTACGCTGCCGGTGCGGACATGGTGGGTGCAGGCAGGTACAGCGACTATCCTGCCGCCGCAAAAAAACTGCCACGCATTGGCGACGCCTTTCATGTCGACTTGGAACGATTGCTGGCACTCAAACCCGATCTGGTGCTCGCCTGGCAGGGTGGCACGCCGCCGCAACTGATTGCCGAGCTGCGTGTTCTCAAACTCCCGGTGCTGGTGATCGGCACCCATGAACTTACCGACATCGCCAATAATCTCGAACTCATCGGCCAGGCCACGGGTCGCGAAGCTGAAGCACACGCCGCTGCCCAAGCCTTTCTCGCCGGATTGCAGGGACTGCGAACGCAATATGCCGGGCGCAAACTAGTACGAGTGTTCTATGAGATTTCCGCCACGCCGCTCTACACCGTCGGCGGCCGCCAGATCATCAGCCGCATGATCGAACTGTGCGGCGGCCACAATATCTTCAGCGACCTGACCGCGCTGGCCGCGCCCGTGAGTCTTGAAGCCGTGCTGGCACGTGATCCCCAAGCAGTTGTCACCGGCGGCGATGCGGATGCCGCCATGCGCCTAAAAGAATGGCAACGCTGGCCGCAGATCAGCGCGGTAAAAACCGGCAGCTTGTTTAGTATCTCGGGCGACTTGCTGGCTCGCGCCACACCGCGGATTTTGGAAGGTGGGCAGCAGCTTTGTGAGGATTTGGATAAAACACGTAGACTTTGAGATACTCAGCCTATGCAAAAGAGGTTTTATCCCGCGCGTAATTTTGGGAAGAAATCATTTATCGTATTGGCGATCTCGCTCTTGCTTTTGTTTGTTGGTTTGCCAGTAGTGGCCAAACCCGCTCACGATTGCAAGTTATTCCAATCATCCCAGAAAGTAAAAGGCCCTTGTCATTGGGTTTCTGGAGAGCTGTTTATCTATAACGGATGGCCTCCGAATACGCGTTTATCAATCAGAAATACAAATCGAATCTATGGCGTTGGTCCAGGAGAGACAGGTTTAATGCCTTCTTACCTTGAAGATGCTTTGAATAAGAGCGGACCAGGGCGCGTAAAAGGACAGTTCAAAATTTGTCTATTTGGGACTTCTTACCTTAATCCCGAAAGTGAGATTAATATTCAAAATATCTGTATTCAAAACGCTAAGGATTTATATTTCTTGAATGTTCCGGATTATCATCCAGAATTAGCGCGGTGGGTGGCGTTTCCCATACCAAAATATTTTTCTTTCGTGGGATATCCCAGTAAGCAAAATTAGTGAAAGATTGCTAATCGTTTTTATTCCGTTCGTGTTTCCAGAGCACTTCGCTACCTCCATCTTGACGCACTATGACCCGCGCCAGCACGAACAGTAAATCCGATAGTCGGTTGAGGTAACGCAGCACTTCACTGTTTACAGGTGATGCACGGTGCATAGTCAGGGTACGGCGTTCGGCACGCCGACAGACGGTGCGCGCGAAATGACAGATTGCGGCGGCGCGGTTGCCACCCGGCAGAATGAATTCCTTGAGCGGCGGCAGGTCGGCGTTGAAGTGATCGAGAGTCTGTTCCAGCCAGGCGATGTGATCTGCAGTGATGACTTTGTACCCCGGTAGGCATAGCTCGCTACCGAGATCAAAAAGCTCGTGTTGGATACGGGTGAGGCATTCACTCACATTTGTCGGCAGTTTATCCGCGAGCAAAAGGCCGATGGTACTATTCAGTTCGTCTACCGTGCCATAGGCCTCCACACTCGAATCGTCTTTCTGTACGCGTGTGCCGTCACCTAAGCCGGTGCTGCCGTCATCACCGGTGCGGGTGTAGATCTTGCTCAATCGGTTACCCATGGGTTTCTTACCTTGTGTTTCCAAGCTTTGGGCGTTTCCCAAAAGTCGCAAGCCGTTTTGCTGCTTCCTCGTGTGGCAACAGTTTGCCGGCATCTGCTTCTGCTATGCCTTTGTGGATAGCCTTTATTTGCCATTCCTGTAGAGCCAGATATTCCTCGATTGCTTGTGCAGCCAGACGAGATTCGGATTGCCCAGTTGCATTCGCAAGTTCTATAAAACGCTTCGCTGCGTTTTTGGAGACACGAGCCAAAATTAATGTAGTTCTTGTCATGTTACGTCTCACTACGTGAGGGCCATCATTATAAACGGGTACTTGATAGTGGAGAGTTATTCAGTCGTCGTGCCAGCGCAAGTGGGTGGACCATTTTGGTGGTTTGGATGGGTTCCCGCTTTCGCGGGAATGACGAGAGTCAAGGTTATCAGTTTTAATGCTGACAGTGTGCACAATAATAGGTGGAACGTTGTCCAGTGACACGTGAGCGGATGGCTGTGCCACAGCGCTCGCAGGCTTTTCCCTCGCGATCGTAGACGCGCAGGTGCTGGCGGAAATAACCGGGCGCGCCGTCCTCGCGGACGAAATCCCGCAGCGTGGTGCCGCCGGCGCCGATAGCCGCGGTGAGCACTTTGCGGATGCTTTTTGCGAGCATGCGGTAACGCTCTTTAGAAACGCGTCCGGCCGCGCGTTCGGGATGGATGCCGGCCAGGAACAGGCTTTCGCTGGCGTAGATGTTGCCCACGCCCACCACGATATGACTGTTCATGATGAAGTTCTTGACTGCGATTGTGCGGCGGCGGGATTTATCAAACAGATACTCGCCATCGAATCCATCCTCCAGCGGCTCTGGACCAAGTGCACGCAAAAGTTTATGCGTAGCCGAATTTTTTGCAGTCCACAGCAAGCTGCCGAAGCGGCGTGGATCGCGCAGTCTCAAGGCATTGCCGTTATCCAGTACGATGTCCACGTGATCGTGTTTTTCGGGTGGCGTATCCGACGACAAGACACGCAAACTTCCGGACATGCCAAGATGCAGGATCATGCTGCCGGCGGCGGTTTTAAGCAACAGGTATTTGCCACGGCGCGTGACCGCCTCGATGCGCTGACCGGGCAGGATTTTCATCAGTGCTGCCGGTACCGGCCAGCGCAAACGCCGGTCGCGCACTTTCACCGCAGTGACTATGTGGCCCAGCAGATGTGGCTCGATACCGCGGCGCGTGGTTTCCACTTCTGGCAATTCAGGCACGCGGGGTTTCCTTATACAAACACGCTGGCAATACTGTGTCAGCGGGCAGAATTTGGCGATTTCCGTTGGCCACGCGGCTTGCCTGACTTTGTCGAGGCAGTGGCAGAGGCATTGACGGGTTTCAGCTCCAACAGGGCCGCATGCTGGCCGCTGTCGAGGTCGTATTGCAGGTCGAGGTCCGGGCGCGCCAGCACCAGAAAGTCCGGGTCCTTGAGGATCACAAAGCGCAACGGCTGGTTGTCGCCGGCGAGTTCAACCGCCACCTCGCCTTGTGGCTCACCCTTTCCCATTTTGTCGGTGCCGATGGCTTGAGCGTTTTTCCAGTTGTCCACCAGGGACTGGATCGCATCGGAGGAAATGGCCGGGTTCGCGGGCGCCAATTGCCATTTGTCGCCCTTTAGCGTGAGCGTGGCGTCCGGCAGTTGCAGACCGATGATGCGCGCGCCGTCCGGCAACAAGCGTTTGCTGGCCCACCACAAAGGTCCATGGTTGAGGCGGAAATACAGTAGACCGGCGACAAGATGAATGCTATCGCCGGTCTTCACGTAACGGTAATTGTTGAGTGGTTCGGTATCGCCGAAATCAAATTCGGTGCCGTTGAGCCATAAGCGTACCTGCGGGGGATTCAGGCCGTATTTGACCAGATCCGCCTGCCTGGCCGGAAAACTGCTTTTGACTTGCGCATGTATGGCATCCAGCAGCGTCTTCACCAGATATTCAGCGGCCGGGGTTTTGACAGGCGTGAGCATTCGCCAGCCAGCTTTTTCGCGTACCAACTCTGCAATCGGACTGGCTTCTCGGGCAATCTTGATGGACGTGATGTCCACGGCGTTGAGACTGGTGAGAGGAACCGGAGGTGCCGGTTTGTGCGTCCCCGGTTTGAAGTAAATCAAGGCCGTGAGCACGACGATGACGATTACCAGCGCGATGTTCAGCCACCAGCGGATTTTCATGGCAGTGCGTGG
>JBOIAY010000145.1:0-2117 GCA_050739255.1 Gammaproteobacteria bacterium | reverse complement strand
CGGTTTCAGTTTCTTCCTCGTCATCATCCAGGTAGTTTTCGAACAGGTACATGAGCACGTCAAGCACCGTCTCTTTCATCATGACGTTGGCCTCTTGTTTACCCGGGAATAACGTCCGCCCGGCGCCGCTTCCACCTGGCCCTGAAGTTCGAGCATCAGCAGCATGGAGGAAACCACGTCGGGCGTCAATCCAGTGCGCTCCACCAGCGCGTCCACGGAAGTGGGTGCGTAGTCGAGGGAATTCAAGAGCAGCCGGTATTCAGGATCATCATTTCGCGCAACGGACGCGCCGGCCGATTGTGGTTCGGATGCACGTGCCGGTTCCAGTTTCAGCAATGGCGCCAGTTCCTCGAGCACGTCACCAGCGGATTCCACCAGCTTCGCGCCCTCACGGATCAGGCGATGACAACCGCGGGCCAGTGGATTGTGGATGGAACCGGGGATCGCGAACACTTCGCGTCCCTGTTCGCTCGCAAGCCGTGCGGTGATGAGCGAGCCGCTGGACTGAGCCGCTTCCACCACCAGTGTGCCCACGCTCAAGCCACTGATGATGCGGTTGCGGCGTGGAAAATTGTGTGGCAACGGCGGCGTGCCCGGCGGAAATTCCGATACCAGCAGACCCTTGGTCGCGATTTCCTCGGCCAGTTCCCGATGACTGGGCGGGTAGACTTTATCGAGGCCGGTACCCCACACGGCGAGGGTCGCGCCATTCGCCTTGAGTGCGCCACGGTGACTGGCAGCGTCAATGCCCAGCGCCATGCCGCTCACGATGGCCAAACCGCAACGCGCCAGATAGCCGGCGAATTCCTCGGCGTTGCGCCGGCCCTCGCCGCTGGGATTGCGGCTGCCCACCATTGCGAGCTGCGGACTTGCGAGCATGTGTGCGTCCCCCCGCAGGAACAGTGCAAAAGGCGGATCGGGGATCTGCTTGAGCAAGGATGGGTAGGCAGGATCGGTGATTGGCAGCAAACTGGCGCCGGAAGATTCCAGCCAGCGCAGATCTTTTTCCGCCGACGTCCAATCTGGAGATTTCAACCAGACGCGTGTTTCTTGGGTGAGTCCCAGGCCGGAAAGATCGCGGGAGGCGGCGCTGAAAATTTCCGCCAGCGTGCCGCAACGCGTCAGCAGAGTGGAGAAACCCGCGGGTCCGAGGCCGGGGGCACGGACCAGGGCAAGCCAATACGTCGCTTCCTGTGCGTCTATGTCCCAATCCCCCGTCTTGGGTTACGGAGCCGGATTTTTCACCGCGTCCAGTACATGTATCTCGCGTTTGGCTTCCATCACCAGACCGTAACTCACTTTTTCATAAGTGCGGAACACCAGCAGTGTGCCTTCACGTTCCTCGGGCAGTTTTACAGAACTGCTCAAGCCGTCAAAGGCATATGGATCACTGACTTTTTTGCTGCGGCTGTAGATGCCGAGCACGGTGCCCGCGTCCAGACCCGCATTGGTTCCGCGATCCAGTACCACCACTTGATACTGACCGATTTCAGCCACACCGTTCAGCACCGCGATAATGTTGCCGTGAACCGTTTTGGCGGGTGGATGCGGCATGTAATTCTGATTGAGCTGCTGGGTGGTGACCGGCAGGAAGCGGTCGCCAGCCCTGGCTTCCTGGGCGGTGGCCGTGAGCAGCACCTTCGAAGGATCGCCCCAGCGCTCGACGCTGCCGTCGCCGATGTACGTGGCCTGGTAGCCGAGAGTCTCGCCGCTGTCCGGGTCCACATATTTATCGCCCAGCTGGTACAGGTTGTAGCGGCTGCCTTCGTCGGGCTTCAGGCCGCGGGCATAGACTTCACCACCTGCGCCGATTATTGGGCGGTCATCAATGGCACGCATCAAATAACCGGCGTGGGCGAGTTCGTCCTTGCTCACCACGCGCGTGCCGGTGAGGAATTGGCGGATGGCATTCAACGGAATCGCCGGGATGGCCTCATTGAGGGGCGTGTAACGAACCTGCGGTTCGAGCTTGGTCACCGGCAGGTTCTCGTTCACGACTTGGCCATTGCGCACCACTGTGAGGCTCGGGTGGCCGTTGATATAACCGAGCATCAGCTCGTCACCCGGATAAATAAGGTGAGGGTTCTTGATAGCGGGGTTGGCGTACCAGATGTCTG
>JBOIAY010000144.1:0-3515 GCA_050739255.1 Gammaproteobacteria bacterium | reverse complement strand
AAGAACATCATCATGGCGCCCCAGGCAAAAGCCCTGACGGATGCTCAGGTGAAAGCACTCGCGGCCTACATTGCGCGTCTGCCCACGCCGTTGCATACGCTGCCGCGACCGGATTTCGGCCACTAAGGCTGCCTCATAAAAACGCCCCGCTTCGCGGGGCGTTTTCGTTTTGGCCACCAGCGAGAACCTGTCACGGCGTGCACAGGTTCCGGCAAACACAGTCCACGCATTATCATGGTGCCAGTCCGGCCTCAGCGGGAGTCGAGAAGCTCATGCGCACGGATGCTGCTGAAAAATCACACGCCGCGGTGGAAAACATCTACCGCACCGAATCACGCCGCGTGCTCGCCACGCTCATCCGGCTGCTGGGCGACTTTGACATCGCCGAAGAAGCGCTGCATGACGCCTTCGCCGCGGCACTCGCCCAGTGGCCAATCGAGGGCGCGCCCGACAATCCGCGCGCCTGGCTGGTATCCACCGGACGCTTCAAAGCCATAGACAAATTGCGGCGCGACACCCGCTTCACCGCGCTGGACGATGTGCAAGAGCAGGTTGAAGCGCTAGCCGATGAAGATGCTGCAACAGAAACGGAAGCGGAAAGTATCGCGGATGACCAGCTACGTCTGATTTTTACCTGCTGTCATCCCGCTCTATCGTCCGACGCGCAGGTGGCGCTTACGCTGCGCGAGGTCTGCGGTCTTACCACCGAGGAAATCGCCAGCGCATTTCTCACCCGCGCCGCCACACTTGCGCAGCGTATCGTGCGCGCCAAGACCAAGATCCGCGGGGCGCGCATTCCTTACGAAGTGCCGTCGCACGCGGAACTGCCGGAGCGCCTCGATGCCGTGCTACGCGTTATCTACCTGGTGTTCAACGAGGGTTATTCGGCATCCGCCGGCGAATCACTCACGCGCGCCGACCTTTCCGGCGAAGCCATCCGCCTTGGCCGGCTTCTGCTGGAACTGCTGCCGGAGCCGGAGGTAACGGGATTGCTCGCACTCATGCTGCTGCAGGAGTCACGCCGTGCCGCGCGCAGCACGCCGGACGGCGAGCTGGTGGTGCTCGAAGACCAGGACCGCGCGCTCTGGAACCGCGAACAGATCGACGAGGGCCTGGCGCTGGTGGAACGGACGTTCGCTTCGCGCCGGATCGGAGTCTACGGTTTGCAGGCGGCGATTGCGGCGGAACATGCACGGGCGGTAAGTGCAGCCGTTACAGATTGGAACCGGATTGTTCAACTTTACGACGCGCTACAGACACTTCACCCCTCGCCGGTGGTGGAGCTGAACCGCGCCGTGGCGGTCGCCATGCGCGACGGTCCCGCAGTTGGACTTGCGCTTGTTGACTCCATCCTGGCGCGTAGCGAACTCACGGATTACCACCTGGCCCACGCAGCGCGAGCGGATATGTGTCGGCGGCTCGGTCGTAGCGCCGAATCCCGAGCCTCTTACCAGTGGGCCCTGGCGCTCGCAAAACAGGAGCCGGAGCGGCGCTTCCTCGAACGGCGGTTGGCTGAATTGGCGGGTTGAACCCCGTGGCCGAAAAAATTCATAAATCCCTGCCTGGCCATGTCGAAAATCCGTGGTGCCGTTCGACCATGGGGTAAGAGCACCCTAAACGCTCCGGAGGAAGCATGAAATACCTGTGCCTGGTGTATATGGACGAAAAAACCCTGGCGGAGATTCCCGACAGCGAATGTGTGGCCTTCGACGCGGGGCTGCGGGCCGACGGCCGCTGCCTCGCCTCCGAGGCGCTGCAATCGGTGAATACCGCCACCACAGTGCGGGTGCGCAACGGCCAAGTGGCGGTCACCGACGGCCCCTTCGCCGAGACCAAGGAGCAGTTGGCAGGGTTTTATATGGTTGAAGCCCGAGACCTGAACGAAGCCATCCAGATCGCCACCAAGATCCCGCCGGCGCGCGTCGGCAGCATCGAGGTGCGGCCCATCCGGCCGATCCGCGAAACCGTTGCGGCCGAACAGGCAAAACAGAAACGCTGATCCATTCACTACTCAAGAGGAGAGACTGCAATGCGTGTCATGGTCATTGTGAAAGTGAGCCAGGAATCCGAATCCACCGCCAAGCCGAAGCGCAAGGATCTGGAAGCCATGGGCAAGTTCAATGAGGAGCTGGTGAAAGCCGGCGTGATGCTGGCCATGGACGGCTTGCATCCGAGTTCCAGGGGCAAGCGCGTGCGCTTTGACGGAGCCAAACGCACGGTGATTGACGGCCCGTTCACCGAAACCAAGGAACTGATCGCGGGCTTCTGGCTGTGGCGGGTGAAGTCGCTGCAGGAGGCGGTCGAGTGGCTCAAGCGCGCGCCCTTCGATCAGACCGAGGTCGAGATCCGCCCGGTGTTCGAGGCAGAAGACTTCGGCGACGAATTCACGCCGGAAATGCATGAGCGCTATACGCGCATGCGCGCCGAGGCGGAGCAGCTTGCCAAGAACACAAAACGTTAATCCCTATTCACCCACCATCAGGAGAAATGTTATGCAAATCCAAGCCTACCTGTTCTTTGATGGCCGCTGCGAAGAGGCAGTCGAGTTCTACAAAAAGGCACTTGGCGCAAAACAGGGAAGGTTGATGCGCTACCAGGACTGCCCCGAACCGCCACCGCCCGGAATGGTGCCACCCGGTTTCGAGAACAAAGTGATGTTTACGGAGTTACAGGTCGGCGAGAACCATCTTATGGCCTGCGACGATTGCACCCGAGCGCATACGGTTTTTCAGGGTTTCAGCCTGTCGCTGAGCGTGGCCAACGAAACGGAAGCCAAGCGCGTGTTCGCCGCGCTCGCGGCCGACGGCAAGATAGGTATGCCGCTCGCTAGAACATTCTTTTCGCCCTGCTTTGGCATGCTCAAGGACCGCTTCGGCGTGGGCTGGATGGTCATTGTTCCGCAACCTGCGAACGGATAATTCCGAGAGCCTCTGGAGAGATAGTTATGCAGCACGGCATTCAAACCAACCCCGACTCGAAACTGATGCTTTGGACGGGCCGTGTGATTGTCACTCTGGCTGTGCTGTTCTTCCTGTTTGACAGCCTCATGAAACTGATCAAGCCGGAGATGGTGGTCAAGGCGACCGGCTGGCCGGAGGGCGTGGTGATCGGTCTCGGTGTCACGCTTCTGGTCAGCACCGTTCTCTATGCCATTCCGCGCAGCTCGGTGCTGGGCGCGATCCTGATCACCTGCTATCTGGGCGGCGCGGTCGCGGTTAATCTGTTTTTGAAAGCGCCGGTTCTTTATATCTGCCTGGCCGTCGTGTACGGCATCCTGCTCTGGGGCGGGTTGTTCCTGCGCGATCCGCAGTTACGGGCGATCCTGCCGGTACGGAGTTGAGCTGGAATTGTTTCTGATCACTTGGTATCTACAAAAGGAGTATGAAAATGGAAATGCAAAAGATCACCCCCTGTTTGTGGTTTAACCATGGCGAGGCCGAGGAAGCGGCGCGCTTCTACACCGGCATCTTCAAGAACTCGAAGCTCGGCAAGATTCTGCGCTACGGCAGGGAAGC
>JBOIAY010000143.1:0-3463 GCA_050739255.1 Gammaproteobacteria bacterium | reverse complement strand
CAGTCCTTCTACGAAGATCAGACTCCCTGGTCCCTGCAGGGAAGTTTCTACGACCAGAAACAGAATATTGATTTTTACAACGACGGTGCACTTGCCTGGGTTGCCCCGAGCACCCTGCAACAGCATGAACTGTCCTGGGCGCATCTCCTCAACTGGTCCGGCGACAGCGGCATGCGCGCAGGGCTGTTTTACACACACAGCGATTATGCCTACGGCGTGCTCCAGCCGCAGAATCCCGGCGTGTTGCCCGGGCCCGTGCTCACGCCGCGCCAGCTTGCCGGCGTGGGGTTCACGTGGGAATTTTTCCAGGATCAGTATGCAAGTTTCACCAACATGCAATTCATAGACCGGCCCGAAGACTATAACCTGGGCTGGATCGTGGATTTCGATGCGGGCCATTACGGAAAAAATTTAGGCGGTAATGTGTCAGCACCGTTCTATGGTCTGTCCGCGTCCTGGGGCGCGGAGCTGCCCGTTGATACTTTGTTTTTGGCTTCCGGTTTCGTGAATGAACGCCAGCAAAACGGCGAGAGCCGCAATCTGCTGAGCAACCTGACCTTTACCGCCTACAGCCAGTACTTCCCGCGCCAGACGCTGGTGGCGCACGCACAGTGGGATTCGGTGCTGCGGCCGGACCCGGAAAGCTACTTATATATAGGTGGTTTGCAGGGCTTGCGCGGGTATCCCAATTACTTCGCCATCGGCGACCGCCGCTGGCAGCTTACCTTCGAGGACCGCATTCTCACGCCGGTGCGAATCCTGAATCTGTTCCAGTTGGGATTCGTGGGCTACGTGGACGTGGCGCAGATACACCAGCTATCGCCGTCCGGCTGGAGTCCCGCCTACAGCGACGCGGGACTGGGGCTGCGCATCGGTAATATCCGCAGCGCCTTCAGCAATACTCTGTACTTCACGATTGCCTGGCCGCTCAGGAGTGCACCCGGCGTGCACGGTCATGAAATCGTGGTCGGCAACATCATCAATTTCTAGCGTCCAGAATTTCTGTCTGAAGCACCGCCTGCGCCGTGGCATTCATGTTCTCCGCGCGGCCGATGATTTTCGCGTTCAGGAAGGGCAAAGCCGAGATCAGCGCCATCAACAGTGAGGCGCAGTAGGGGATGGACTGGATCAGCAGCACCACCACCCATACCGTGAGGTCGCGCATGCCGGTGCTGATCTGGGTGAATACCGCAAACGCACACAGCCACAGAGCCAGCATGATGAAAATCTCTTCGCGGCTGCTAACCAAGACGTGCAGCAGTGCGTGGCTCCGGGTTTGTTTGGGCGTGCGGAAGAAAGGTTTGTTCCGGGTGAAGAAGCCACTGAGCATCGCCCGACCAATGGTGTGCGTGAGCGACAAGCCCGCGATCGCCGCCGCCAGCGTCTGACGGAAATTGGCGCCCACACGGACGCGGTACAGGTGCCCCAGTTTGGCAATCTTGAAACTGAACAGCACCAATGGCAGCGCCGATACCACCAGCATGGGTGGATCAATCTTGTGCGGGAAATTGATCATGGCCAGGGACCAGAACATGGCGCCCAGGTTGAAGAGCAGATTAAAGCCGTCCGCAAGCCACGGCAGCCAGCCCGCCAGAAAATGATAACGTTGACCGGCACTGAGCGGACTGCCACGGCCGAACAACACGCGCGCATGACGACGCAATATCTGGATGGCGCCATAGGCCCAGCGGAAACGCTGTTTCTTGTAGTCGAGAAAAGTATCCGGCATGAGGCCGCGCCCATAACTGCGGGGTACGTAGGCGGCTTCCAGTCCCGCCTCGAATACCCTCAGACCCAGTTCCGCGTCCTCAGTGATGCACCATTCCGCCCAGCGGAGTTTGTCCAGCACATTCCGGCGGACCATGGTCATGGTGCCGTGCTGGATGATGGCGTTGCGCTCGTTGCGGGTGATCATGCCGATGTAAAAGAAGCCGCGATATTCCGCGTAACACATGGCCTTGAAGGCGCTTGCACCGGCGTCACGGTAATCCTGCGGTGATTGCACGACTGCGATTTCATTTTCGTTGAACAGCGGCGCCAGATTCCGCAACCAGTTGGGTTCCACCACATAATCGCTGTCAATCACGGCGACCACTTCTGCGTCAACGGCGGTGTGACGCAGCGCGTAATTGAGGGCGCCTGCCTTGAAACCCTTGAGCGGTGAGACATGGAAAAACCGGAAGCGCGCGCCGAGTGTCTCACAGTGGGTTTGTACGGGTTTCCAGACGGCTGGGTCTTCTGTGTTGTTGTCAATCGTCAGGACTTCGTAACGGGGATAATCCAATGCCGCCAGTGCATCCAGGGTTTCCTTGAGCATCGCCGGTGGTTCGTTGTATGCGGGTACATGGATGGACACCATCGGCAGCGTGCTGTCGGGCGTACACATCGGTTCGAAGAGACGCCGGCGCAGGGTGAACCAGTGGGCCTCGGCCCATTCGTGGGCCTCCGCCAGCAGCACCAGGATCACGCCGATCATGCCGATGAATAGCAGAACACCCACCACCACATTGGCCGCTGTGAGGTATTGACGGGTGTAATCGTAGAATACCCAGACAATGGCGGTTGTGACCGCATACACGATGATTGCAAGGAATCCGCGGCCGCGTTTCTTGAGGGTGCGGCTGTCCCAGTACAACAGCGTCAGCACCAGCGCCGCAAAGATCACCGAGATGCCGGCCAGCAACTGCCAGTGTGGGATGCGTACGATGGGTTGCGTGAATGTGAACTTTGGCTGGCGCTGGACGTTGTACACGCCCCAATACGCGCCCACCGCACCCTCGGTTTGCTGTTTCCAGGGCTGATCGAACGCCTCCATGATGTAGTAGGTCCAGTGGTGAACGGCGGCGTATGCAAGAAATTGTCGGAGGAACATGGCCTCGTTCGCAGGTGAAGCAACCGCCGCGTGGCGTGCGCGTCCATCGCTGGGCCAGCCGACTTCGGCGATGACGATGGGTTTTCCGGGATAGGCCCTTTGAAGATCATGCATGCGCGCGGCGATGTAGGGCACAGCCAGGTCCACATCCACGCCTTCCCAATACGGCAGCATGTGCACTGCAATGAAATCCACATGTGCCACCAGTTCAGGATGCTGGATCCAGGTGTACCAGGGCTCGGCAGTGCTGACCGGTTGTCGGATTTCGGCGCGCGCCTCATCCAGATACGGAATCAATTCCTCGCTGGTCAGGTCGCCGCGCAGAATGGCTTCGTTGCCGATAATGACGCGCACCACGTTGTGATTGGCCTTGGCAATCGCGATGGCGTCCGCTACCTGCACGGCATCCTGTTTCTGGTCCTTGTCAATCCAAGCGCCGAGGGCCACGTTGATGCCGTATTTGCGCGCCAGCGTGGGGATATGCGCAAGCGTGCCTTCGACCGTATAGGTGCGCACCGCGTAGGTCTTGCCGGCCAGCAGTTTCAGGTCCGCGTCTATTTCCGCATCTGTGGGCAATTTGTGTGTGATCGC
>JBOIAY010000142.1:0-6006 GCA_050739255.1 Gammaproteobacteria bacterium | reverse complement strand
CATCAGTACCCGGCGCGGCATCGAGGCATCCGTGTATTCCGCAGGCTCGACGCGTCGCGCCTGTGCGAAATCCGCATCGAGCATGGCAGCTACCTGCATGGCGAAACCCGGATCCACGGTCAGTACGGTGAGCTCGAAGTTCAGCCGGAACGAACGGTTGTCGAGATTGGTGCTGCCCACGGCTGCCGCATCCTCGTCAATCAACAGCACTTTCTGGTGCAAAAAACCGGGCTGGTAACGATACACCTTGATGCCGGCGCGTACCGCTTCGTGGGCATACTGGCTGGAGGCGTTGAACACGATGAGGTGGTCGGGACGGCTCGGGATCAGGATACGCACATCCACGCCGCGCAGCACAGCAAGTTTCAGCGCCGTGAATACCGCCTCATCGGGTATCAAGTAGGGCGTGGTGATCCACAAGCGCGTGCGTGCGGCGTTGATGGCTTGCACGAAAAACAAGGCGCAGGTTTCCTGCGCGTCCGCCGGACCGCTCGGCACCACTTGGCAGTGCATATTGGATGGCTGTGACGCGGGTTGCCAGCGCAGCGCCGGTACGTGCCCGGTGACCCAGTACCAATCTTCCACGAACGCGAGTTGGATATCTGCCACAGCCAGCCCGGCTACTTCGATGTGCGTGTCTCGCCAGGGACTCAGGGGCGGTTTGAGTCCGAGGTATTCGTCGCTCACGTTGTGACCGCCCACGAACGCTCGTTCACCGTCCACCACCACGATCTTGCGGTGGTTGCGGAAATTGAGCTGGTAGCGGTTTATGAGTCTGCGCCGCCGGGTAAGGAATTCCTGCGCCTGTGCGCCGGAACGGCGCAACTTCGCAACATAGCTTTCCGGAAGGGCATGACTGCCGATGCCATCGTAAAGAAAGTACACCGGCACGCCTTCAGCGGCCTTGGCGATCAGCGCTGACTGCAAACGCCGGCCGAGTCCGTCATCCACCACCACGAAAAACTGTACGATCACATAGTGTCTGGCAGCGCCGATGGCATCGAGGATGGCATCAAACGTCGGCCCGCCGTTGATCAGCAGATGAACATCATTGCCACGCGAGAACGGCAGGTCGGTGAGTGTGGTCAGGGTCCGGATTCCCGCGAGCCGGTGACCCAGCTGTGCTTCGACTTCTGCACATGCGGTATCGCTTGTGCGGAAGGCATGCGTGTGTGCGTGAAACTGACGGTTGTGCATGCGCCGCGCTTCCACATAGCCGGCAAACTTGCTGCGTCCGAAAATCAGGTAGGGAACAAGTGCCAGATACGGCATGAATACCAGCGATACCGCCCAGGCGATGGCACCCTGGGAAGTGCGCGCCGTGAGTGTGGCATGCGCCGCCGCGATCAGGCCCAGTATGTGAATCGCCGCGATTACCGGTCCGATCCAGATATGCCAGAGTGCGGTATCCATGCGACAGCTCCCGTATAAAAGGTTCTGAACCTGGTTGAGTTATTATTTCAGCGTATGCAGACGATCCAGTTGATACTGCAATCTGCTTAAAGCACCATTGAGCTCCTTGACCCGGATGTGGACAGCGGCCACCACATCCGTAGGCGCGCCGTTCACGAACGCGGTGTTGTCGAGCTTCGCCTGCGTGCGCACCTGTTCCTGGCGCAATTTTTCCAGTTGTTTCTCCAGCCGGGTGATTTCGGCGGGCACGTCAATCAGGCCTTTCAGCGGGATCATCAGCGTGGCCTGATCCAGCACTGCGATAGCGGCGGGCGGTGGGAGTTCGCCGGGTTTCAGCACCCGCAAGGAGTCCAGCCGCGCCAGAAATTTCAGCGAATGCTCGAGGCGCTGCCAGCGTTGAGTGTCATTGCTCTTGTCTTCAATCAGCAGGGGAACGTTCAGCGAAGGCGACAGGCCCATCTCACTGCGGATGCTGCGGATCTGGATCACGGCAGCGATAAGGTGTTCGATGTCCGTCGTCGTGGAGGGATCGGCCAAGCGGACGGATTCTGGGTAATCCTCAAGCGATATGGTTGTGCCCTGCTTTCCGAGTTTCGGCGCGACCTGCTGCCACAGTTCCTCAGTGATGAATGGAATGATGGGATGCAGCGCACGCAGCAGCGCCTCCAAAACGTATAGCAGCGTATGCCGTGTGGAATCGGCGGCTGACTTGTCAGCGCCGTTCAGCGCGGGCTTGGAAAGTTCCAGGAACCAGTCGCAGAAATCGTTCCAGGTGAACTCGTAGAGTACCTGAGCCAACAAGTCAAAGCGGTATGTGCGGTAGTGCTCTTCGACATTAATCAAAAGGTGCTCAAGTTTGTTGACAATCCAGTGTTCGGCAGGCGTTTCCAAGGGCGGGGTGCCACTGGCGCTGAAATTTTCGCAGTTCATCAACACGAAGCGTGTGGCATTCCACAGCTTGGTGCAGAAGTTGCGGTAGCCCTCACAGCGCTTGAGATCGAAATTGATGGTGCGGCTGTAGCCGGCGAGTGCCGCAAAAGTAAAGCGCAGCGCGTCGGCACCCACCGCAGGAATACCCTGGGAGTAATCCTTGCGAATGCGCTTTGCCACTTTCTCGCGCACCTGCGGGATCAGCAGCGAGGCGGTGGATTTTCTTACCAGCGCATCCAGGCCGATGCCATCAATCAGGTCCAATGGATCAATCGTGTTGCCCTTGGACTTGGACATTTTCTGGCCTTCGGCATCGCGCACGATGGCGTTAATGTAGACTTCTTTGAACGGCAGACGCTTGGTGAAGTACCGGGTGGCCATGACCATGCGCGCCACCCAGAAGAAGATGATGTCAAAGCCCGTGACCAGTACGGAGGAGGGCAGGAAGATCTGATCCTGCTTCCAGTTCGCAACGGTTTCACCGCGCTCGTTCTTTACTGCGCCGTCTACCGGCCAACCAAGGGTTGAAAACGGCCACAGGGCCGAACTGAACCAAGTGTCCAGCACGTCTTCGTCTTGTTTCAATTTTCCCACGGGGGTTTTATCGCTATGCTTGATTGCGTCGGCTTCGTCTTCGCCCACGAATATATTGCCAGCCTCGTCATACCACGCGGGGATGCGATGACCCCACCACAACTGGCGGCTCACGCACCAGTCCTGGATGTTCTCCAGCCATTGCGTATAGGTGGTGCTCCAATTCTCCGGCACGAAGTGGATGTCACCGGAACGCACCGCATTCAGCGCCGGTTCCGTGATAGCTTTGCGCCCCTTGGCACTGGTGAGATCCAGGAACCACTGGTCCGTGAGCATCGGCTCGATGACCGCATCGGAACGCTGGCTGATGGGCACGGTGAGCTTGTGTTTTCGGGTTTCAACCAGTAACCCTTGCGCTTCAAGATCAGAGACTATTTGTTTGCGCGCGTCGAAGCGATCTAAGCCAAGGTACTTTATTGGTATGAGCTGTCCAGGCGCACTGTCAAATGTCCTTGTAATCGTTACTGCAGGTTCATTTCTTGTTAGAACCATTGCATCGGCGAGGTCCGTTCCAAGTATCCCGATTCGTCCATCGAGAGTGAGAACGCTGAATAGTTCCAGATTTTCTCTATGGTAATGTCGCAACCATACTTGATAATCGTTAAAATCATGAGCGGGCGTAATCTTGACAGCGCCAGTTCCGAATTCTTTATCCACATATTCGTCTGCGATGACGAGAATCTCGCGTCCGGTCAATGGTAGTTTGAGTGTCTTGCCGATGAGTTTCTTGTAGCGCTCATCGTCGGGATGCACGGCCACGGCCACGTCGCCCAGCATGGTTTCAGGCCGAGTGGTAGCAACGACTACGCCCTCGCTGGCATCACTCCCAGGATAACGGATGAACCACAGATGGCCATCGCGTTCCTCATTGGTGACTTCGAGATCGGATACGGCGGTTTGCAACACCGGATCCCAGTGCACCAGACGTTTGCCACGATAGAGAAGTCCCGCACGATACCATTCGATGAAGACCTTGCGCACCGTAGCCGATAATCCAGCGTCCATGGTGAAGCGTTCCCGCGACCAATCAATGGATGCGCCCAGGCGGCGCATCTGGCGGCTGATGCCGGAGCCGGATTCCTGTTTCCAGTTCCACACACGCTCGATGAATTGCATGCGACCGAGATCCTGCCGGGTTTTGTTTTCAGCGGCCAACTGGTTCTCGACGATTTTTTGCGTGGCGATGCCGGCGTGATCGGTGCCGCCTTGCCACAACACGCGCTCGCCACGCATGCGGTGATAGCGGATAAGCGCGTCCATGAGCGTCTGCTGGAAGGCATGGCCCATGTGCAGGGTGCCGGTGACATTGGGCGGTGGCAGCAGGATGCAATAGGGCGTGCCATTACCTTGCGGTGCGAAGCTGCCGCTCTTTTCCCAATGTTCGTACCAGCGGCGTTCGATGGCCTTGGGATCGTAGGTTTTATCCACAGGGCACCTCTACTTGTGATCTTTTGCTTTCCGGCGGTGTTAAAAATGACCTCAACCACTACGCTTCGCTATCCTGCTTCGCTGTTGTTCAGGGCGGACATCCTGCCCGCCTGCTCGCCGTGTCCGGCGAGCCCTAATGTATTGGCATATACACTCCAGTTTCTCGGTCATTTTTGCCTAGCCGGAAACCAAAATCTCTAATTTTATAGGTGCCCTGGAATTGTTCTGTGTAAAAATGCCACGCGCCATCACGGGGAGCGCGGAGAATTATAACAGCGGCTTTGGACTGAACCAGGAGTCAACTGCTGTGGCCGTTTTCCTTGAGTGCGGCGGCGACGATGGCGGGGATTTCCTGGCGGAGCTTTTCCCAGATTTTGTCCATGAGCAGATCCTGGATGTCGGCGGAAGCTTCCCGCAATAACCGGTCGGTGAGCGCGGCGAGACGTTCCGTGAGCATGTCATTCAGGATGTCCTGCCGGATGGTGGGCACAGCGGATGTCTGCGCAATTGGCGTGGTTGCCCGGGGTTTGGGCGGCACGGGATTGCCATTGCCCGGTGTGATGACATCTTCCAGTACCGGAATGTCCGGCACCGGTGGGGTATCGAAAGGGCGGATGGGTGGCATGGCGGCGCTCAGAGTTTGTGGGTTTGGAGAGGATAGCCCCGATCCTTGTAGTAGCGGAAGCGCTCCCGGCCCAGATCGCGTATCCGGACGTCCGAGTCCAGCACTTCCGCCACCCGTTCAAAGCGGCTGAAGAAGCGCGGCACTTTGGAGGACAGGTTGATGAGCAGATGAAATTCCTCCACCGGTTCCTGGCCGAAGCCCAGATGTATCGGCGCCGGAATGTCATGGCCCGCAAGGCAATGCGGCAGGAAGCTGCGGTCGCGAAAGGTCCACATCAGATCGTCCAGTTCGCGGGCTTCGGCTTCGGACGCCAGATGCACGAAGCTGCGATGCCCCAGACCGAAGGCCTTTTCCGTCAGCTTGCAGGTGAACAGCGCACGGCCGCGCGGCGTGGCGTCCGGAAGAATGTAGAAATCAACCTGTGTCATTAGAGATGCACTCCCCCTCACTCTTGTTTCTCCCCCTTGGGAAGGGGGGAGAGAGGACAAGGGGCGCATAACAAAGTTATGCGCGATCTATTAAGTATTGCACCAGCAACGGCACCGGTCGTCCGGTGGCGCCTTTCTCATTGCCGCTTTTCCAGGCGGTGCCAGCGATGTCGAGATGCGCCCAACGCATGTTCTTGGTGAAACGCGAGAGGTAACACGCGGCGGTGATGGCACCGCCTTCGCGTCCTGCCACGTTGGCGAAATCCGCGAAGTTGCTTTTCAATCCATCCTGGTAGTCTTCATACAAGGGCAGCTGCCAGGCCCGGTCGTCGGATTTTTCGCCGGCGTTCCACAGTTCTTTCACCAGACTCTCATCGTTGCCGAACAGGCCGGACACGACGTGGCCCAGTGCGATCACGCAGGCGCCGGTGAGCGTTGCCATGTCCACGATGGCGGCGGGTTTGTAGCGTTGTGCATAGGTGAGCGCATCGCACAGGATCAAGCGGCCTTCGGCGTCGGTGTTGAGGATTTCCACGGTCTGGCCCGACAGGGTCTTGACGATATCCGCGGGTTTCACGGCATTGCCGT
>JBOIAY010000141.1:0-8384 GCA_050739255.1 Gammaproteobacteria bacterium | reverse complement strand
GGTGAAAACCTGATCCGCATCTGGACCGAGCGCTACCAGCCGGTGCCGTTGTCCATCGCCGGTCCCGGCGCCGGAGCAAAACCTACCGCCGCCGGCCTCGTGACGGACATTGGCAAGGCCGCACAATGCCTTATCAGACGTGGCCAGACAACGCAGGATACCGGCAACAAAGAATAAATCCGAGAGATAATCTGAACTACAAAAACTGTGCCAGATGAAATGAAGTAGTTTTAATCAAAAACTACTGAGGAGGCTACCATGGCGAAGAAGCGATGTCAGGCCGAAGACATCAGCCACAAGCTACATGAAGCGAATGTGCTGTTGAGCCATGTAAGGCCAGCAGCCGGGCTTCGGATGAACACTGAGTCTGGACTTGCAATGCCTTTGAAAATCAGGCTGAGAGCTTTTCCGCCATACGGTAGTGAATGATGTTCTGGATCAGCCCACGAAGGAGATAAACACCTTCAAAGAGGCCCGTCTCCGAATCCATCGGGTTGAGCGCCATCTCCAGCTCGAATGCGCGGAAAATTTCTTCTGTGTGTACGATATCGCAGATACCGTGCACATCTGTGTATTCCCGCTCAATGGAGCCCTGTGCCCTGGCAAGATCCGCCAAATAAGTCATGAATCTTTTTATGAAGCCCTCGAAGAATGCCATCGTGAGAACCGTTTGCACCCCCGAGAGCCGGCCAAAAAACAGACGCACGTTCGTAAGATCATCATTGACCGCGAGTGCGTCCGAATCCGTCGGAAAAGCGTGAGCTGCGATCGCAAATCTTCGAAGCATTGCCGGATGGGCGTCGCGCACTTCGTCATGGAGATTGTCCAGAATGATCCGACGTGAATCTTCTGACCGAATTGAAAGAAGAGCAGCAGACATCCAATAGATGAAATTTGCTTCAAGGACGGATGTATATCTTGCAATGATCCCGCGCCTTTCCTCACTGGTTAGCAGTTTAAGGTCTGGCAGCGATGCGATAAGATCGTTGATCATCTCGCCGATCTGCCGTTGGACCGAGGTGCCGAGCGGTTGGCACTGTGTGTGTTGCGGAGTAAGCGCTGACGTATTCATATTATTTGCATCCCTTCAAGATTAAGAACGGGGCACCAGACTCGGCGCTTCAAGCTGAGCTTTAAATTCCAAGGCCGTATTTAACATAACCATAGCACCCCATATCTGTTCGAGTCAATAGAAAGCATTGTCAAATGGGGTTTGAGTCTAAGCGGGAAGGGCGCTGATTCCAAGGGGTTTTAGCTTGGCCAGCCAGCTGCGATTAATCATAATGCGGAGCAAGGTAATTGATATGAACGACGAACAGTTATCCGCCTTAGCCAGGCTGCAAGCCTTTCTGGAACAGGGGCGTTGGCAAGGCCGGCCCGTCAAACGCTACCGGGGATCCCGCACCAACTTTGCGCATACCTACGCCCGGGCGGACGTGCTGCTCGTCCATACCGATGTTTTGCACGGCACGCTGTCGGGGTTGGCGGCCAAAAAGCTCAATTTCAGGTAGTTGGCGACAGCCGTTTCCAGCGGCTCGTCCAGTTTTTCGTGGAGCACGGGTACAAGCTCTGCGCCGGGGTTCCGGCTATCTGCGCGTGGACAGCGTGCATCAAGGCGATCAGGACGGTGTCCAGAGATCTCTACCACATCAATACCGTGGAATGTATGACCCGGTACGAAGGCGTGGCCAGCTGCGAGCCTATCAGTGAGGTGTTCCTTAACCCGATACTCGAAGCGCTGTTGCACGACTTCGCCTTGATGATTTTCGGTTTCCACAGTGGCAACAGTTCGGAGCATATCAATTGGCAAGTTGCGAAACTGCTCAACAAATTGCTCGTAGAGCAAACCAAATGTAACGCTTGCCCGGCACGACGAATCGGGATACGCTGAAATGACTGAACTCCAAACACGCATGGGAACGTGCTCCGTTGCGCGCACCTGCATCACCAGTTTCAGGACGACTGAAACCGATATTCACCGGGTGGTGGACGAGATGAACCGACTCATCCATCAAGATTCCTCTAAATCCAGTTCAAAACTGGAAGAGGTCGTACCCGCACAGCCCACAGACGGATGAATCCATGAAACCGGAAACGATTGCCATTCACAGCGGTTACGAAATCGACCCAACGACCAAATCTGTAGCTGTACCCATTTATCAAACAGCCTCTTACGCGTTCGATAGCACCGACCATGCCGCGGCGCTATTCAATCTGGAGGCTGAAGGATTCCGCTATACGCGTATCGGGAACCCGACCACAGCTGTGCTGGAGCGGCGCGTCGCCGCGCTGGAAGGAGGGCTGGAGGCTCTGTGCCTCGCCAGCGGACAGGCGGCGGTTTCCTATGCCGTCCTCAACGTCACCGAACTGGGGAGCAACATCGTATCGGCTCCACAGCTTTACGGAACCACGCACACATTATTCGCATACATTCTGCCAAGCCAGGGAGTAACCGTCCGATTCGCTGAGTCGGACCATCCAAATGCGATTGAAAAACTGATTGATGACAAAACGCGCGCGGTCTTCTGTGAAAGCGTTGGCAATCCGGCAGGGAATATTTGTGATATCGAGGAGCTGGCCCGAACGGCCCACAAGCACGGGGTGCCGCTGATCGTAGACAATACGGTGGCCACTCCAATCCTGCTGCGGCCGATCGAATACGGCGCGGACATTGTTGTGCACTCTCTCACGAAGTTCTTGGGTGGGCACGGAACGACCCTCGGGGGAGCCATCATTGACAGTGGTAACTTCCCCTGGAAGGAACACGCAGCGCGGTTCCCGGCGTTCAGCAAGCCGGATCCCTCGTATCACAACATGGTCTACACGGATCATTTCGGGAAGGGCGCTTATCTCGGGAGGTGCCGTAGCGTCAATTTGCGGACCACTGGAGCGGCGCTATCGCCCTTGAGCGCTTTTCTGCTGCTGCAGGGAATCGAAACGGTCGCGCTGCGGGTGGAGCGCCATGTGGAAAATGGCAGAAAAGTAGCAGAATTCTTACGCAACGACCCTCGAGTGGCGTGGATCAATTATGCAGGATTCTCCGATAGTCCTTATCAGGCGTTGGCGCAAAAATATCTGGGCGGCCATGGCTGTTCTTTGATGACCGTCGGCATCAAGGGAGGTTACGCGGCCGCGGTGAAATTCCATGATGCACTCAAGCTGGTGACGCGGCTTGTCAATCTGGGCGATGCCAAGTCGCTGGCCTGCCATCCGGCTTCGACAACGCATCGCCAGATGTCGGCTGAAGAGCCACGCAAAGCCGGCGTCATGCCGGAAATGATCCGGTTAAGCATAGGGATCGAGCATATTGACGATATCATTGCTGACTTGGACCAGGCGCTCGACGCAATATCGGCGGATTGAACACTCCGTATGAGAGGGGTACATACAGTTGCCGTTCATCTGGCATTTACCTCCGCACGTCGGGAATAATTACGCCGCATCACAGAATCCACTAACTTAAATAACCTAAATCCAGCCTCGGTCATCGAGATGGCGGGAAATTCAGGTGCCTTGTTCAGGTCAGACCAACAGCAGGTGGGGAAAATCATGCAGGCCATTTTCAACCTGAAAACCGGAAATGCGATATTCGGCGTTCCCCCATTATTCATTCAGTCACAGTAGTGTCCCAACGTCTAGCGTGAATTCATCAGAAAACTCAATGGTTACGGACGCTTACAAACATTCTGAGGTGGTTTCGATTTCAACCATGCTTGTAAATTGACATGGTTTAAATTCAATGGCTTACGCTATCAAAACACTCATTTTGAGAAACGTTGGGACACTACTGATTCAGTCAGACTGATTGAAAAATGCGGGCGCGCGCCCTGCACTCGCCTAGTGGGTTGTTCTTCAGCAAGCTGCGGATATGGAAATAGCGGAGGTCAAAGAACGATGAAAACCAACGCGCAATCACAGCGGCCTTTGGTAGCCTGCGACACAATACCTGTAGCACAGAATCATCGGGGTATCAGCTTCGTGCGAATTCACCGACACGCCGTGCGTCTTGTCGTCCCAATCCT
This sequence comes from Gammaproteobacteria bacterium, assembly GCA_050739255.1. GTDB lineage: Bacteria > Pseudomonadota > Gammaproteobacteria > Natronospirales > REEB76 > REEB76. The sequence goes on along the minus strand of JBOIAY010000141.1, from coordinate 4,362 downwards.
GTTGACCGGTTTCGTGAGCGTACTCGTCGGTTGTGGCGGCAATTCCAGCAGCCCCACGAGCAGCCTCACTCTGCAGTCCATCGCAGTTACCCCGGCCACCCCAAGTATCGCCAAGGGAGCCAACACGCAATTTACCGCAACCGGTGTCTATTCGGATCACTCCACACAGGATCTGACGAGCCAAGCAAGCTGGTCTTCAAGCAATACGGCGATTGCGACCGTGAGCAACGCCGCCGGCACGGCCGGACTCGTCACGACCACGGGAACAGGAACCGCAACAATCTCGGCGAGCCTCAATGGGATCTCCGGCAATACCACCCTGATTGTCACTGCCGCGACGCTGAAGTCGATCCAGGTAACGCCCCTGAACCCAAGTATTTCGCTCGGAAACACGCAGTCGTTCACGGCGACGGGCACCTACACCGACAACTCCACCCAGAATTTGACAACCCAGGTGACCTGGTCTTCGTCCAGCACGGATGTTGCGACGATCAGCAATGCCACAGGCTCACAGGGGCTTGCGACCTCGGTCAAGATCGGCACAGCGACGATTACGGCCACAAACGGCAGCGTTGCTGGCAGCACGGTGCTGACGGTGACCTCGCCTACCCCAGGCTCGCCGCCCTCGACCCCGCCTGCGCAAATTTGCGGCGACACCACCTTGCTGAGCGGCCCGGCGACGCCCCCGGACGGTGCCGTCACCGTCGCGGCGGGCGACAACAGCAGTTTCATCCCCGTGGCAAACACCACCTATTGGTTTGCCCCGGGCACGCATACCTTCGGGACTGGCCAGTACGGTCAAATCATCCCCGCCAACAACGACGTGTTCATCGGTGCGCCCGGCGCCATTCTCGACGGGGAGAATGTCAATCTGTATGCCTTCACCGGGCAAGCCACGAATGTCACAGTGGAGTACCTCACGATCCAGAACTTCGGCCCTGCGGGCGCCAACGGCGGCGAGGGGGTCGTCAATCATGACTCGGGCACCGGCTGGACGATCCAGTACAACACGGTACAGGACAGCGCCGGTGCGGGCGTGTTCGCCGGCACCAACAACGCAGTGCGCTACAACTGCCTGAGTGACAACGGCGAATACGGCTTTCAGGTGTACTCCGACACGGGCCCCAGCAACGTGCTCATCGATCACAACGAGATCGTCGGTAACAACACCTGGAATTGGGAAGTGAAAAACCCCGGCTGCGGCTGCAGTGGCGGCGACAAGTTCTGGGATGCAAACGGAGTGACCGTCACAAATAACTGGATTCACGACAATCATGGCCCCGGACTGTGGGCCGACACCGACGATAACGATTTCGACATCGAAAATAACTACATCGCCAACAATGATGGTGAGGGAATCATCTACGAGATCTCCTACAACGCGTTGATCAAGAACAACACGTTCATCCGCAACGCTCTCGTCGAAGGCCCCACCAACCCCGGTTTTCCGACCGGCGCGATCTATCTGTCCGAAAGTGGCGGCGACAGTCGTGTGGCTGCCCGCTACTCGACGATCGAAATCACCGGTAATCAGTTCACCGACAACTATAGCGGCGTGGTGCTGTGGGAAAACTCGAACCGTTTCTGCGGTTCACCGGACAACAGCAGCTCCGGCTATTGCACGCTGGTGAATCCGACAGTGGCGAATTTCAGCACCTGCGTGGCCGGCACGATCAATAATGAACCATATTATTCGGACTGCCGCTGGAAAACCCAGAACGTCAACGTGCACAACAACACCTTCAGTCTCGATCCAGCCAACATCCCCAACTGCACTGCGGCCGTTTCGTGCGGGCTGAACGGGGTATTCTCGGAATACGGGACGGACCCGAGTTGGTCTCCGTATATGGGGTTTGTCGTCTCCGATGCCATCACGTTCAACCAGAACAACGTGTTCTCCGACAACACCTACATCGGGCCGTGGGAGTTCATGGCCCATGACCAAAGCACGGTGTTGAGTCCGGTTGCGTGGCAGGCGGCACCGTACAACCAGGATGCCGGAAGCACGTTTAACTGAGCGACGCGCAGCAAAGGCTGCAAAAGTAAATGACTGGCATCCTGACACGCACGCTGTCGTGCGCAAAACTGCGCGATAAATATCTGGAACAGCGAACTTGTGCTCCCGCTCGCGTAGAGGTTGTGAGTCCCGGAGCCGGCGTTTTCCGCTGGGCCAAAAGATTTACTTTGCAAAAGGGTTGTCGGATGTAACTGTCAAGCCCCGCGCTGCGGCGAGCAAGTCCTGATAGGCGGTGGTTTTACCGGTCAGGGTTTGATAGTTTGCCGCGAGCGTGATGCCCGCCGCCTGGACGATTTGCGGAATGGCGAAGCCGAGTGAACGCATCCAGTAGATGTACACAATGGCACAGCCGGTGGACACGTCGTCCTGGTCGGTGTGTTCGGTCTTGGTGACCCAGTCGGGAAATCCGGCTTGCGCCCAAGCCGGTCCCGTGGCAAACGAATCCAGAGTACCGGGCGGTGTTTCTTGTTCGGCGCAAAAGCGCGATAGGCCTTCGCCGTTGCTGTATCCGCAGCCCCAACCTCCGCCTTGCGCGCCCATGAAACACTCGCTTAACTCGGCCACGTACAGGCCGACTTCAAGATTCAACGGGTTGACCGAAGTGCTCGCAAACGTCGCGTCGAGATACAACACGCCACCCGAGTTGAAATCGCAACCGTAGTGGTAAGCGCCGCCCGAGCCATCATTGTTGCCGCTCAAGGGCGCAACGATGACGTTGACCGCAGCGCCGGTAATTCCGAAGAAAGTTTGCATGTCGCTGTAGGGGTGGGCGGCTGCGTTCAGCAACTGTTTGGCGAGAGATAATCCTGGCTGGCCGAGCCCAGGATCGTAAGACACGGTGATGTTTCCGGTAACGCCAACCCGGGTAGCAGGATAGTCAAGGGCGGCGCCTGCCGCCGCAACCTGTTCTGTGGTCCGCTGCTTGCGTTTCCCGCCGGGAGGAAGCAGTTCTCTGGGATTTCTCACTGGTTCATCCATACGTAGCCTCATGCGCCGGGAGTTCGTTTCGGGCACAGGTATCGCTGGCAGTATATCCGCGCGACATGTATCTGGAGCCACTTGGGCAGGATTGCAGCGGTTTTACCATAAGCCAGACAGCTTGTGCGGACCGACGGTCTGGATAAGACTAAGCGCACGAGTGGGCACGAGCGTGGCAGCAACGATGAATATCACAGACACCAATGCGCCGGAACTGAATGAGAAACAGGATGTGGCCAGGCTGCTGGCCAGGAGGCGGTCTTTTCTGCCGCATTTCTCCAGATACCTGGAGGGCTTGTTCCTGAAATCGTATGCCCACCATAACCGCGTGCGCATGCGCATTACGCTGGCGCTGGGCTTGGTGCTGTATCTGCTCGTCGGCCTTGCCGATTTGCACTTGAATCCTGCATCGCTGGATAGACTGTTGTTGATTCGCTATGTGTTGATTGCACCAATCATTGCCGCGGCCCTGGCGGTGGCATGCTGGATAAGGCGCGATACCGCGATGCAGAGCGTCTATGCGCTGGCGGCCCTGGCGGCGGGCGCCGGCACGGCAATCACGGTGTATCTCAATCCTCAAACAGCGGGGCACGCGTATTCTTTGAGCGTGCTGGTCGTTCTGTTTTATATCTACGTTATTTCCGGCATGCGCATCGGCTATGGCCTGTTGTGTGCACTGATAGTTTCCGGTTTGTATCTGTCCGGTGCATTCATGAGCCAAGCGTTCCCGGACGCCGCCATGCAAATGATCGTCGCTCAAGTGATTGTCATCAATCTGGCGGGTGCTTGCGCCGGGTACCTTCTGGAGAAAGCAGCGCGGAGGAGTTTCCTCAACGGCCGGATGGTGAGGTTGTTGCATGAAGAGATGATCGAGCTGGTGGGCGTGGATGAACTGACCGGGCTGGCCAATCGCCGGCGTCTGGACGAGTTCTACGTCAATATGTGGATGCGCGCACGACGCGACAAGACGGAAGTGAGCCTGCTGTTCATTGATGTGGATTATCTGCAACCGCTGAATGAACATCTCGGCCGGCCTATCGGCGACATCTGTCTGCGCAAGCTGGGCGCCGTCATCCAGCATTACCAGAAGCGGTCCGGCGATCTCGCCGCCCGCTATGAAGGCGGGAAGTTCCTGATCCTTTTGTACGGATGCAACGAACGCCACGGCAAAGTGATTGCGGAGCAGCTGCGCCGGGACGTGGAAAGCCTGAACCTGATGAACCCGGCATCGCCCGCGGGCTGGACGGTGACAGTGAGCATCGGAGTGCATGCCGTGGTGCCCAGCCGCAAACAAAGTCCCGCGAGCGCGCTGCTGGCGGTGGACACGCTGCTGTACATGGCGAAGAAGCGCGGACGCAATCGCGTAG
>JBOIAY010000140.1:0-18416 GCA_050739255.1 Gammaproteobacteria bacterium | reverse complement strand
CGAATGAGACCAAGACTTTCACGGTCAGCTGGAATCAAACGGAGTCCACCGGTTCGTTGATAGCACCCGGAAATTATGAAGTCATGGGCGGCGTCGTGTGCTGGAATCCGCCTTCGTCCGGGTCTTCGGCAGGGTATGATACGGTTGATTGTATCCCGCCTGGCCCCCCGACGCCCGACGAGCTGACCCCGACCCAGTACCGTTCTGATTTGGTGGCATTCACAATCCAGTGAACATCAGCCCAGGAAGCCTATAGAGGAGAAAATGCCATGAAATCCGGTTTGCTTTTCTTGAGTCTTTTGTTTGTTGCCACGGCATTACCGGCGCATGCGGTGCTTCCTGCATACCCATGCGATTCCAGTAACGGCAGCATTAGCCTGCCGGCAGGATTCTGCGCCACAGTGTTTGCCGATGATCTGGGCACTGCACGGCACATCGTGGTGAACAGCAACGGCGATGTGTATGTGGCTTTGCTGCGTCCGGAGCACAGCGGCGGCATCGTCGCGCTGCGGGACACACATGGAAATGGTCATGCCGACGTCGTCAAGTATTTCGGCAAGTACGGCGGCACGGGCATCGGTATCCATCACAGCTATCTGTATTTCGCCACCACCACGGAAATACTGCGCTACAAGCTGTTGCCCGGCCAACTGCTGCCGCAAACCCCACCGGAAGTGGTCGTGAGCGGATTCCCGGAACAGCACGAGCATGCGGCCAAGACTTTTGCGTTTGACGGCGCGGGACACTTGTATGTGAACGTGGGTGCGCCGTCCAACGCCTGTCAACGGCAGGATCGTGCTGCGGGTTCACCCGGCATTACACCATGCCCGTATCTGAAGGAACATGGCGGTATCTGGGAATTCAATGCCGATAAGCTCAACCAGCATTTCCCGCAGGACGGACAGCATTACGCAACCGGCATCCGTAACGCAGTCGCCATCACCTGGAATGCGTCCACTGACGCGCTGTATGCCGTGCAGATGGGCCGCGATCAGTTGTATGACAACTGGCCGAAGCTCTATACCACGCCGCAAAGTGCCGAATTGCCGGCGGAGGAATTCTTCCTGATCCACCGCAGTGACAATTTTGGCTGGCCGTATTGTTATTACGATCAACTCCAGCAAAAAAACGTGTCGGCACCGGAATACGGCGGCGATGGGAAGAAGGTCGGCAGTTGCGACAAATACACCCAGCCAATCCTTGCGTTCCCCGGACACTGGGCGCCGGAAGCGTTATTGTTCTATACCGGCAAGCAATTCCCGGCGGCCTATCATGACGGTGCATTCATCGCATTTCACGGTTCCTGGAACCGCGCGCCGCTGCCTCAGGCAGGCTATAAAGTGGTGTTCGTGACGTTCAAGGGATTGCTGCCAGCCGGTGGTTATAAGACCTTCGCTAACGGATTTGCCGGTGAAACGCCGCTGATGTCACCGAGCGATGCACACTTCCGACCCAACGGCGTCGCGCAGGGACCAGACGGCGCACTCTATATAAGTGACTCGCAGCATGGCCGCATTTGGCGGGTGATTTATCGGGGACGTTAAACCGGCTTGCAAGCTGGACGTGCACCGTTATCATGGGCGTCCCTTCCAACGTACCGACGTCGCATGCTGTTGACGCTTCTGATTTTGGTCATCCTGGTGGTGTTCGCGGGCATCGTGCTTGCCACTCTGTCGTTGCGCGGATGGCACGTGCCTCTGGCGGTGAGCAGCCTGCACGGCCTCGCCGGCATTGTCGCCATCGTGCTGCTGGTAATCCATGACGTGCATTTCCCCCACAACATGCCGGTGAACGCCGCTACGGTGCTCCTGATCCTGACTGCCACCGGCGGCCTGTTGTTGTTCGGTTTCCGTGCCGGACGCCAGTCGCTACCCGGTTTGGTCGTGGGATTGCACGGCGGCTTCGCCGTGGTGGCGTTAGTTTTGATGATCGTCGGTTACATACTTGCTTGACATGCACACATCGTCTGACTCTGATGCGCGGCGCATCTCTGCCGTGACGCTGCAATTGGTTGCAAGCTTGCTGGGGTTGATCGGCACGGCGCTGGTGATCGCCCAGGCGATGTTCTGGATATCCGGCCGCACCAATGTCGCCGTGTTGATACTTACGGCGTTCGTACCGCTCATTGCAGCCATTGTGTTTGCCGTGGTGCCGCGCCGCGCCACCGAAGCCAATTCACGGGATTATCCCCTGCGCGCGCCGATGGCGTGGGTCAATCTGGCGTTACCGATCCTGCTTACATTGCTGGCCATGATTCTCACAGGAATCAGCGGCAGCTTCGAAAATTTCGTGGGTTTTGCCCTGCTGCTGGCGGCCAATGCCGGGCGTAATCTGCGGGATTTCGTGCGTATCCTGCTGCTGCGTGCCCCGGGTTCGCGTCCATGATGCAACATGAACTCAAGGTGAGTATTGATATCAAGGCACCGCCGGAGGCGGTCTGGCAGGTGCTGCTGGATTTCCCCCGTTATCCTGAGTGGAGTGAATTTCTGGTACAAATCGAGGGACCGGCGGTGCCGGGCTCGCGCTTGTGGGTCAGACTGGCGGGCACGAACGGTGACGCCCATGTGTTCAAACCCACGGTGCTGCAAGTAACACCCGCGCGTACCTTTCGCTGGCTGGGGAATCTGGGTGTGCCGGGACTGCTCGACGGGGAGCATGGTTTCTTTCTGGAATACCGATTCGGCGGGCATACTCGATTGCGACAGACCGAGATCTTCAGCGGGTTCCTCGCGCCGTTCTTGTGGCGGCGGTTGGAGCTGCCCACGGCGGCGGGGTTTGCGGCCTTTAACCACGCCCTCAAGCAGCGGGTCGAATCCCGGTCTTAGCGACGGTTGCAGACGGACCGTATTTCTGCGAACCAATCTCGGTTAAGCTACTTCGCACCCGGGAAGACGGCTCCATCCCCTGTAATGACTGGAGATTAGAGACATCCGTTAACCGGAACTCAATGCAGGTATCGCGTGACCACCATCCGCGCCAAGAAATGGATACCGGGCATCATCATTACTCTGTTGCTTGCGGCAGCGGCGATATTGCAATTCGGCCGCATGCCGGAACAGGCGATTTACGGCTTGGGCTTGTGGCTGATGCCGCAACATCCGCCCAATCCCGATGTTGTGGTTGTGGGCATTGACGCCGAGGCCCTGCACAAGCATGGCCCATGGCCTTGGCCGCGCAATCTACTAGCCACGCTGACCACGCAATTGACCACTGACAAGGCACGGGTCATCGCGTTTGTTCCCACGTTCGAGACGTCTCAGAATGCAGCGGCGCTGGGCTATCTGCACAAACTGGCGGCGCTGGATGCGATCAATAATGATCCTGACGCTACGGCGCTGGTTTCCCGGGCGCAGAACGTTTTGTCCACGGATGAGGCTTTTGCCGGAAGCATTCAGAACGCGGGAAACGTGATACTCGCCGCCTCCGGCCTAACCCACGCGGACTCGACGTTGGCAGACTTACCTGCCTGGCTGATTTTCAAGATGAGCGTGGTGCATCCCGCGCATATCGGTGTCGCGGATATTTTCTTCCGGCCAGTCAACGTGAACCTGCGTGCGCCACTGGCGTTGTTCGGGCAGGCGGCAGATGGCGTGGGCTATCTGCCGGATTTCCCGGTCAACGGCATGCAACCGTTTATTGTCAACGATGGCGGCCAATTGCTGCCGACGTTTAGTTTGCTGGTGGCGGCACGGGATATGGACTTGAAAAACAGCGACATCATTCCACACGCTACCGGTGGCATTAGTCTCGGTAACGAATACCTGTTTACCGATGCACAGTTGCGGGTACAGCCGCGTCAATATGCTTTCGGCGCTGGTCACAGTGCGATCCCGGTTTACGGATTCGATAATGTACTGACCGGCAACATACCTGCCGAAAATTTTACCGGTAAGGCAGTGATTGTTGGATTGACGGCCGGTACAGCCTACTCGTCAACGCTGCTGGCGGCCGGTATGGTATCCAGCATCTTGAACGGTGATTTGGTGGCGGCTCCGTTCTGGGCATGGTGGTTGCGCGGCCTGCTTGTGCTGCTGGTGGGCATCTATCTCCTCGTCGCCGTCACACGCCTGCGCCTGTGGATCGGCATCGCGGCCAGCGTGCTGGTATTGATTCTGCTGGCAAACGGTGAATTCGCCCCGCTCATCTCGCGCGGCCTGTGGCTGCCGTTGATGTTGCCGATGTTGTTTCTCATCATCGGCCATGCAGCGGTGTTGGCGGCGCGTTATCTACATCACTGGCATGGAGTGCCACACGAGGAATTCTCCAAAACCAACCAGCAGTTGGCGCTGGCCTGCCAGACGCTGGGCCGCTTCGACGATGCTCTGATTCATTACGGCAAATGTCTGCCGTCGTTATCCTTGTACGAAAACCTGCTGAATCTTGGACACGAGCATGAGAGGCATCGCCGTTATCCGGAAGCCATCGAGGTTTATACGGAGATGAAACGGCTGGTGCCGGAATTCGGTAATGTGGACGAGCGTTTGCATAAATTGCAGGCGCTGGATAACCACACCACCATCATGCGCGGGCGTGGAGCGCAAATCATGTTGCCGGAAAATGGCCTGCAAAAACCCGTGCTGGGACGCTATGAGCTTGTCCGGGAACTGGGGCGGGGCGCCATGAGCGTGGTGTATCTGGGCCAGGATCAGAAAATCAACCGTACCGTGGCGATCAAGACGCTGTCGTTTAACAATGAATTCGAAGGCGGTGTTCCCGAAGAAATCACCCGGCGCTTTTTCCGCGAAGCGGAAACCGCCGGGCAGCTCAATCACCCCAACATCGTCACGATTTATGATGTGGGCGAGGATCAGGGGCTTGCCTATATCGCAATGGATTACCTGGCTGGCGAGCCGTTACAACATTTTGCCGTGCCGGGGAAGCTGTTGCCCATTGATGAAGTCACGGCCATCGTCGTCAAGATCGCCGAAGCGCTGGAATATGCCCATAGCCGGCATGTGGTGCATCGTGACATCAAACCAGCCAACATCATGTACGAACGCCTGACCGGCCGGCTCAAGATCACGGATTTCGGCGTGGCCGGTGTGCTCAATGCCAACAAGACTCGTACCGGCACCATCCTCGGCAGCCCGTCATATATGTCGCCGGAACAGGTCGCCGGCAAGCAAGTAGATGGCCGCAGTGATCTGTATTCGCTTGGCATCACTCTGTATCAACTTTTACGTGGTGAGCTGCCGTTCGAAGCACCGTCGCTGACTGGGTTGATGTTCAAGGTTGCCAATACACCGCCGCCAGACGTGACATTCCTGCGGCCGGATATCCCGACCATACTCAAGGACGTCGTGGAGCGCGCCCTGCAGAAGCCACCAAGTGCGCGTTTCCAGACTGGCGCGGAAATGGCCAATGCTTTGCGCCTGTGTCGGGGCAAATTCAAGCCCGCTGATTGAGTCCAGGGCGTTCACATTCGTGGCTCCTCTAACACGCCGCTAACGATTGATCTTTTGCTTTCCGGCGGTTTTAAACATGCCCCCGGCCCTACTTTTGCTGTCCTGCCTCACCTGTTGCTCAGGGCGGGTATCTAGCCCACTCATTTTGCCGAGTCGAAAACCAAGATTTCTGATTTTTATCGGCATCCTTCATCATGTCCGAGCGGTAACAGCAGGCTCAATATCCAAACCATTCCGTTAGGCGTGATTGGCGGATTTCAAGTCTTGTAAGGCGCATGCTCAGCCACTAGGATAGCTGTGTCCTGGAGGTTCGGAGTCACACATAATGGAGAAGTGCGTATGAAGAAAACTTTTATTGTCGCAGCAGCATGGCTGATAGCCGCTCCTTTAGTGTCGAATGCCGCGGCTCCCAACTACAATTATCTGGACTTGAGCTACTCCAAGACCGCGACCAATGGCTTCGCCGGTGGCAAAGGTTATCAATTGGACGGCAGCTACGGGTTCGCCAATATCTGGTTCGTGGCGGGCAGCTATGGCCATAACAGTTTTGATGGCGGATTTCTGACCGGTGGTTTTTTTACCACGGACCAGACTTTGACCATTGGCCTGCATCTGCCCCTGACCGATTCACTGGATTTCGTGGGCCGTGTGGGTTACGCCGAGGACCACTGGAAACAGGGGCCGAGCACCAACCTGTTCCCGGGTTTCACCGTTGCCACCAGCGACACTCAGACTGGCTACGACGTGGGCTTCGGTATCCGCGCCATGGTGCTTGATCAGCTTGAGCTGAATGCGTACATAGATCATGACAACGTAGGCCTGTTGAGCCACGATCACACTGGATCCGAGACCGTCGCATCCGTGGGCGCACTGTACAGTATCACCGATGATTTTGGAGTGGGCGCGAGCTATGCGCATGGCAGCCGGAATCACACCAATAACTGGATGCTGACCGGCCGCTGGTACTATCGGCCGTGAGACAGAATTTCAAGCAAATGATACGAGACCCCGGCAGTAGCCGGGGTTTTGCTTTGCGGGAATTGCGACTGAGGAGCTGTGAGAGAATAACGTTGTCATCGGAGGCTTGCCCATGAACAAAGCTTTCACCGCCTATCGCATCCACGAGGTCGCGAAGAAAATCGTTGCGCGTTTCGAAGAAATCACTCTGGATGATATTTCGCCCGGCGATGTGGTTATCAAGTCGCAGTATTCCAGCGTCAATTACAAGGATGCCCTGGCGGCCACCGGCAAGGGCAAAATCCTTCGGCGTTTTCCGCTGGTGGGCGGCATAGACGTGGCCGGCGTCGTGGCGGATTCCACAGACCGTCGCTATAAAAAGGGTGACAAGGTGCTGGTTACAGGTTGCGGCTTGGGCGAAGACCACGACGGCGGCTATTCCGAATATGTGCGCGTGAAAGGCGAGTGGGTGATTCCGCTGCCAAAAGGGCTTACCACCTTGACCGCGATGATGCTGGGCACCGCCGGTTTTACTGCCGCCTTGGCCATCCATCGCATGGAACACAACGGCCTGCATCCTGCGGGTGGCCCGGTGGTGGTGACCGGCGCCACCGGTGGCGTCGGCAGTCTCGCCATCAACATGCTGTCGCAGCGCGGTTATGAGGTGGTGGCCATCACCGGCAAGCGCGAAGCGCAAGAGTATCTGAAGCAATTGGGCGCGAGTTCCATTCTGTTGCGCGGCGAGATCAACTATGGCTCGCGACCACTGGAGCGCGCCCAATGGCAAGGCGCCGTGGATAACGCCGGCGGCGAGATGCTCACCTGGCTTACTCGTACCACCAACTGGTGGGGCAGTATCGCCAGCATCGGCCTCGCCGGCGGCCATGAACTGCATACCACGGTCATGCCGTTTATCCTGCGTGGCGTGAACCTCCTGGGGATCAATTCCATGGCCACACCGCGCAAGCTGCGGCTCAAGGTTTGGGACCGTCTCGCGACAGACCTCAAGCCTTCAAAACTCAAACTCATTGCCGCGACCGTCGTCCCTTTCGATGATCTGCCCGGTGTGTTTGCGAAGGTGCTGGAAGGCCGGCACCGCGGCCGCAGCGTAGTGAAGATTGGTTAAACGTCTTGACGGTATAGCGTCAAAACGTCATACTTGATTCATGAACGAAACTACACGCGCCACGATTTATCTGGATTCCGATCTGCACCATGCGTTGCGCCTCAAGGCCGCCAGCACCCACCGAGCCATTTCGGAACTGGTGAACGAGCTGGTGCGCCACGCTTTGGCGGAAGATCAGGAAGATCTCGCAGCCTTCGAGGCCCGGGTTGCCGAACCCGGCCTGAGCTATGAGCAATTGCTCAAAGATCTGAAGGCGCATGGCAAGCTATAAGCTGGTCTTCAAAAAATCCGTTACCAAGGATCTGCGTAAAATCCCCAATCAAGACGTGGCTTGCATTCTGACGCGTATCCGGGCATTGACGGACAATCCGCGACCCGTTGGTGCCGAAAAACTCAGCGGCGAGGAAAAGTACCGCCTGCGGCAAGGCCGATACCGCATCCTCTATTGCGTGGACGACGTGGAAATCTGCGTGGTGGTGGTGAAAGTTGGCCACCGACGCGAGGAGTATCGCCGCTGAGCCGGTATGACGGGAAATAACGCAAACCGTTAAAATAGTCGCCTTCCGCCAACAATAACCCAAGGACACTCATGGCCCTGACTGAATCCGCCGGCGCACGGCTCTGGTCCGCGCTCGATGCCGAACGCCCGCTGCAAGTGGTGGGTGCCATCAATGCCTACAGTGCATTGCTCGCCGGGCGCGCCGGTTTCAAGGCGCTGTATCTCTCCGGCGCGGGCGTGGCGAATGCGTCTTTCGGCCTGCCGGATTTGGGCATCACCTCGCTCAATGATGTCTGCGAGGATATCCGCCGCATCACCGGTGCCAGCCGCCTGCCGCTTCTGGTGGATGCGGATACCGGCTGGGGCGCGGCCTTCAATATTCAGCGTACGGTGAAGGAAATGCTGCGTGCCGGCGCCGCAGGATTGCACATCGAGGACCAGGTGGCTGCCAAGCGTTGCGGTCACCGGCCGGGTAAAGAATTGGTGGCGACGGATGAAATGTGCGACCGTCTCAAGTCGGCGGTGGATGGCCGCAGCGATCCGAAATTCGTCATCATGGCGCGCACCGATGCGCACGCGGTCGAGGGTCAGCAAGCCGCCGTGGAGCGCGCACTCAAATACGCGGAAGCGGGTGCCGACATGATCTTTGCCGAAGCGCTCAATACGCTGGATGAATACCGGCAGTTTACCCAATCTATAAAGGTTCCGGTGCTCGCCAACATCACCGAATTCGGCAAGACACCGTTGTTCACCACCAAAGAACTGGCGGATGCCGGTGTGCGTTTGGCCTTGTACCCGCTGTCAGCATTCCGCGCCATGAGCAAGGCGGCGGAGAAGGTGTACGCTGCGCTCAGGAAAGAAGGTACGCAGAAATCCCTACTTGACAGCATGCAGACGCGCGCCGAGCTGTATGAGGTTTTGAATTACCTGAGCTACGAAAAGAAACTCGACGAGCTATTCAAAAAATCATAACTCATTGTCTCCTCGCCCCCTTTGGAGGGGAGAGGGAAGGGTGAGGGGTAGCCTCACCATACACAGGAGTCCGAACATGAACGAAACCAACCCCGGTTTCAAACCCAAAAAGTCCGTGGCCTTGTCCGGCGTCACCGCCGGCAACACTGCGCTCTGCACCGTGGGCCGCAGCGGCAACGACCTGCACTATCGTGGCTACGACATTCTGGATATCGCTGATAAATGCGATTTCGAGGAAGTGGCCTACCTGCTGATTTACGGCAAGCTGCCGAACCGTGCTGAACTCAAGGCGTACAAAACCAAACTCAAGACGCTGCGCGGCTTGCCGGAAACCGCGCGCAGCGTGCTGGAATCTCTGCCTGCATCCACGCATCCCATGGACGTGATGCGCACCGGCGTCTCCGCGCTTGGCTGTGCACTGCCGGAAAAGGATGACCAAAATGGTGCCGGCGCGCGCGATATTGCCGACCGGCTCGTGGCTTCGCTCGGCTCCATGCTGTGCTACTGGTATCACTGGAGTCACAACGGCCGCATGATCGAAGTGGAGACCGACGACGATTCCGTGGGCGGCCACTTCCTGCACCTGCTGCACGGTCGTGAGCCGTCGGACCTGTGGGTGCGCGCCATGCACACCTCCTTGATTTTGTATGCCGAACACGAATTCAATGCGTCCACGTTCACCGCGCGCGTGATTGCCGGCACCGGTTCCGACATGTATTCCTGCATCACGGGCGCCATCGGCGCGTTGCGCGGCCCCAAACATGGCGGTGCCAACGAAGTGGGTTACGAAATCCAGAGCCGTTACGCGACGCCGGACGAGGCCGAAGCCGACATCCGCCGCCGCGTGGAGGCGAAGGAAATCGTCATCGGTTTCGGCCATCCGGTGTACACCGTGAGCGACCCGCGCAATCAGGTCATCAAGGAAGTGGCGCGCAAGCTTTCCAAGGAGGCTGGCGACATGCAGTTGTTCAACACCGCGGAACGCCTGGAGAAAGTCATGTGGGACGTGAAAAAAATGTTCCCCAACCTCGACTGGTTCTCGGCGGTTTCCTATCACCTGATGGGCATACCCACCGCCATGTTCACGCCACTGTTCGTGATTGCGCGCACTACCGGCTGGGGCGCACACGTCATCGAGCAGCGTACCGATGGCAAGATCATCCGCCCGAGCGCGAATTACACCGGCCCGGAAGACCAGAAATTTATTCCAATTGAAAAACGGCAATGAAGGTGCTGCGTGCTGGGTTCCGCGTGCTGCGTGAAGACAGAATTTTTACTCAGCACACAATACTCGGTACCTTATCCATCGGCTGATTAGAAATCCGATGTTCATGCCATTACGGAGTAAATTTGGATGAGCGCCCACGATCTGAAATCCGCCAAGCGTCCTGATCCCGACAAGCTGCTGATGGATATCGCCGACTACGTCTGCAACTACGAAATCAAAAGCGACGAAGCTTACGCCACCGCGTGTTACGTGCTCATGGACACGCTCGGCTGCGGCATGCTGGCGTTGCGCTATCCAGCCTGCACGAAATTGTTGGGACCGGTGGTACCGGGCGCGACGCTCAAGGGCGGTGCGCGCGTGCCGGGCACCGGTTACGAGCTTGAGCCGGTGCAGGCGGCCTTCAACATTGGCGCCATGATCCGCTGGCTGGATTTCAACGACACCTGGCTCGCGGCGGAATGGGGCCATCCTTCCGATAACCTCGGCGGCATTCTTGCCGTCGCGGATTATCTGTCGCGCAAAAACCTGGCGGAAGGCAAGCCAACATTGACCGTGCGTGACGTGCTTACGGCCTTGATCAAGGCGCATGAAATCCAGGGCATCCTCGCGTTGGAAAACAGTTTCAACCGCGTAGGTCTGGATCACGTGCTGCTGGTGCGCGTAGCGTCCACCGCGGTCATCACGCACATGCTGGGCGGTACACACGAGCAGGTCATCAACGCGGTATCCAATGCTTGGATAGATGGTGGTGCGCTGCGTACCTACCGTCACGCCCCCAACACCGGTTCTCGCAAGAGCTGGGCCGCGGGCGATGCGACCTCGCGCGCCGTGCGTTTGGCGTTGATCGCGCTCACCGGCGAGATGGGTTATCCCTCGGCGCTGTCCGCTAAGACCTGGGGGTTCTGGGACGTGCTCTTCAAAGGCAAGTCATTCACGTTCCCGCAGGGTTTTGGCAGCTACGTGATGGAAAACGTGCTTATCAAGATTTCCTTCCCGGCGGAATTCCACGCACAGACCGCGGTGGAATGTGCCATGCAGTTGCATCCGAAAGTGAAGGACCGGCTGGATCAGATAAAAAAGATCGCCATCGTGACCCAGGAACCGGGCGTGCGGATCATAGATAAAACCGGACCGCTCTCGAATCCCGCGGACCGTGACCACTGTATCCAGTACATGACGGCAATCCCGCTCATCTTCGGCCGCCTCACGGCGGAAGATTACGAAGACAAGATCGCCGCCGATCCGCGCATTGACGCGCTGCGCGCCAGAATGGAAGTGCGTGAGAACGAAAAGTTCACGCGAGATTACTACGATCCTGCGAAACGCTACATTGGCAACGCCGTGCAGGTGTTCTTCAAGGATGGTTCCAAAACCGAGTGCGTGGTGGTGGAATTTCCCATCGGCCACCGCAAACGCCGGGCGGAGGGCATCCCGATGCTGGTTAAAAAATTCGAGCACGCTATCGCCGGACGGCTCCCGGTCCGGCAATGCGAAACTATCAGCAAACTGTGTGCCGATCAGAAAACGCTGGAAGCCACGCCGGTTACGGATTTTATGGCGCTCTGGACAATCTAATATACGGCGCGTTTGCCTATCCTAAAAGAAGGATTTGCGACACTCATTTCGATCCGCGCGATTCTGAACTGTCGCTGTCTGAACTTCAAACCGTCTCGTTGGTGGAGAAAGCCTATGAATTCCGTCAAATATTTCGTCCTCGCTGCCTGCTGCGCATTAGCTTGGCCTCTGCTGGCCGGTGCTGTAGCACCTGCTCCTGCTTTCCAGTTAAGTGATCTACAAAAGATTGTGTCGCTGCGTGATCCACAGATTTCGCCGGACGGCAGGGCAATAGCCGTGATCGTATCCACGCCGGACTGGAAAACCGACAAACCGAAACGGGAAATTGACCTGGTGGACACGGCCACAGGCGCGCGTCGCGCGTTGACCGCAGACCGCGAAGGCGTATCAGTGCCACGCTGGTCGCCGGACGGCACGCGGCTCGCGTTTCTGGCGAAAGACGCAGAGACTAAGAAGCCACAGATTTTCATCATGCCCATGAACGGCGGCGACGCGTTGCGTGTGACCGACAACAAGCAGGGCGTGGATACCTATTCCTGGAGCCCCGATGGGAAACAGATCGCGTTTATTGCACAGGATCCGCCGCTGAACGAAAAGGCCATCAAGGCGCATGACAAGGCGTTTCAGGTGACCGATGGTAATTTTTTGCTGCAAAAAGACATTGCACCCTGGCAGTTGTGGATGATTCCCAGCACCGGCGGCAAGGCGAAGCAGTTGACCGAAGGCGAGTTCAGCCTTGATACCGTGCAGGGTGGAGCGACGCCGCCTGCCTGGAGCCGCGACGGCCGGCGCATTGCGTTCACGAAATTCCCGGGCCCTTATTGGGGACCGTCGTTTCATTCCGTGATCGGCGAAGTGGAGGTCGCGAGCGGCAAACCGCAGGCGCTGGTTCCGGCGCAAACCTCGATGGATTTAAATTTTTCACCAGTGGATGACAGCTACGCGTTTCTGCGCCCGCGTGACGGCGACCAGAACAACGGCAACGCCGTGTATGTGAATGCGAACGGAAGAACTTACGATGCGACCGCCGCGCTGGCGCGCAATTTCAACAACTATGCTTGGCTGCCGGGAGGGCAATCGCTTTTGATTCAGGGAGAATTAGGCACACGCTCCGTTTTCTGGAACCAGCCGCTTAACGGCATGGCACGCGCGCTTTCATTCGATGACGTGCAGGCTTCGGGTGATTTCAGCGTGGCGCAAAATGGCGCGATTGCCTTCATCGGTCAAACCGCCATACACCCCGATGAGTTGTATCTCATGGACTCGGTCAATGCTCAGCCGCGGCGGCTCACGGATGTGAACGCCTTTGTGGACGGTTTCAATATTGGTCACACGGCGCCGATTGATTGGCGCGGGCCGAACGGTTTTCACGAAGATGGTGCACTCACCTATCCCATGAATTATGAGAAAGGCCACGAGTATCCGCTGGTGCTGGTGATCCACGGCGGACCGGAGGGCGCCTCCACCGTGCGTTTCTCACCGCTGTCGCAACTGCTGGCCGCGGCCGGTTTCCTGGTGTTCCAGCCCAATTATCGTGGCAGTATCAACCTGGGCGACAAATACCAGCACGCCATTTATCAGGACACCGGCGAAGGTCCGGGCAAGGACGTGATGGCGGGTCTCGCGGCGGTGGAAAATCTCGGTATCGTGGACAAGCACCGCATCGGCGTGACCGGCTGGTCCTACGGCGGCTACATGACGACCTGGCTCACCGGGCATTACAACGTGTGGAAAGCCGCGGTCGCCGGCGCACCGCTCACCGACTGGGTGATGGATTACACCGTCGCTTATTATCAAAGGGGCGACACCTATTTATTTGGCTCATCGCCGTGGACGAACGCCGGCTGGAAGATCTGGCGCGCGCAGTCGCCGATTACCTATGTGCGCAACGTCAAGGCGCCGACGCTGCTCATGGGCGACGTGATGGATTCCAACGTGCCGCTGGTGAACGCTGAGGAGTGGTACCACGGGCTGCGTGATAACGGCGTGACCGTGGAGTTCTACGCTTATCCGGAAACCACGCATTTTCCGCACGACATCGTGCAGACCACCGATGTGTATCGCCGCTGGATCGGGTGGATGGAAAAGTATCTGAAATAGGCAGCCCGGGAGGGGGCTGGCGCCGGCCCCGCACTTTGGGCACTATTATGAACAAGGGGGAGGTCACTTGGGAGATGCAGACATGGGGAAATTCGCGCGCACTTGGCAGCTGATGGGGGCATCTTGGCAACTGCTCAAGCAGGACAAACGTCTGGTCGTGTTCCCGTTGATTTCCGGCGTAGTGTTGGCGCTGGTCATTGCAAGCTTTGCTATACCGATGTTTGCAGACGGTGAGGTGCACCGCTATCTGAGCAATCCGAACCATCCGTCCAAGCAGCTGTATGCAACCGGTTTTCTGTTTTATTTCATCAGCTACTTCATAATGATATTTTTCAATTCCGCCTTGATTGCAAGCGTGATGAAGCAGATGGATGGCGAACAAACGACGTTGGGCGATGGCCTGAGTTTTGCCTGGCAAAGGCTACCGCAGATTTTTGGCTGGGCATTGTTAAGCAGCACGGTAGGTTTTCTGTTGCGCCTGCTGGAACAGCGCGTCGGCTTCATCGGCCGGATAGCCGTCGGCTTGCTGGGTATGGCGTGGACCGTCACTTCGTTTCTGGTGCTACCGGTGGTGGTTGCCGAAGGCAGCGGACCAATTGAGGCCTACAAACAGTCAGTCAGCATGCTCAAGCGCACTTGGGGCGAACAGATTATCGGTAACGTCAGCTTTGGTCTGATTTTCGCGCTGTTCGGTGTGGTGCCGGCGATCATCGTGCTCCTGCTCGCCGCAGCCGCCGGTCCTGTGGTTTTGATGGCGCTGGTCGTGATCGTAGCTATCTATCTTGTGGCTCTGGGGTTGGTGCAATCCACGCTGCAGACAATTTATCAAGTCGCCGTTTACCGTTACGCGGCGGATGGACAGGCGCCATCCGGGTTTGACGGACAGTTGATTGCCGATACCTTTCGCGTAAAGCAACCGAAGGACTAGACTTGAATTTGGCGGCGCATCGTTTTGAAATCGTCAGTGCTCGTGCTTGAGCCCACAAACATCCTGAAATTCTGGTTTGGAGAAGCGCAACCGGAACAGCATTTCAAGAAAGACGCAGCATTTGATGCGCTGATACGCGAGCGATTTTCGGAAGTCCATCGCGCTGCCGCCCGCGGCGAATTGTTTGAATGGCGCGTTGTGCCGCACGGCCGGCTTGCCGAGATCATCGTGCTGGATCAGTTCTCGCGCAATCTGTACCGGGATCGGCCGCAAGCCTTTGCCTGCGATGCCATGGCCCTGGTGCTGGCGCAGGAAGCGGTGCGCGCTGGTGCGGACCAGGCCTTGGAGCCGCACCAGAGGATCTTCCTGTACATGCCTTACATGCACAGTGAATCGCGCATCATCCACGCCATTGCCGAACGCCTGTTCCGCCAGCCGGGAGTGGACGCCAATCTGAACTACGAGCTGAGACACAAGGCCATCATTGACCGTTTCGGCCGCTTTCCGCACCGCAACGCCGTTCTTGGGCGGGTAGCAACTCCCGAGGAACAGGCATTTCTTGCCCAGCCGGACTCCTCGTTCTGATGCGGATTGCCATTACCCGTGAGGTCAGTCCGAGTATCGTCCATTGCGAACTCACGCATCTGACGCGTGAATCCATCAACCTGCAGCGTGCCCGTGCGCAGCATCGGCGGTACGAAGAGTTGCTGAAAGAACTTGGATGCAAACTTCTTCGGTTACCGGCTGAACCCGAGTTGCCGGACTCGGTGTTCGTGGAAGACACCGCTATCGTGTTGGATGAACTGGTGGTAATCACCCGTCCCGGTGCCGAATCGCGTCGTGCCGAAATCGGCTCCGTCGCCGGTGCTCTAAAACCATACCGCAAGCTGCTTCATATCGAGTCGCCCGGCACACTGGACGGAGGGGATGTGCTGCAAGTTGACAGGACTCTGTATGTAGGGCTGTCAAAGCGCAGTAATCCGCAAGGCATTGAACAACTGCGCCGTATCCTTTCCACTTTCGGTTATTCCGTGGTCGCCGTGGAACTACATGATTGCCTGCATCTGAAAAGTGCCGTAACTGAAGTTTCTGAAGATACGCTGCTCCTCAACCGGAACTGGGTGGATACCGGTGTATTTGGATCCACGCGCTTGATTGACGTGGCGCCCTCAGAGCCCTTCGGCGCCAACGCGGTACGCATCGGCAAAACGCTTATTTATCCCAAAGCATTTCCCGAAACCCGGAAGCGGCTGGAAGCGCAAGATATCAACGTGCGCAGCGTGGATGCCTCGGAACTCGCCAAGGCCGAAGGCGGCGTGAGCTGTTGCAGCCTGATTTTCACGCTGTAACCTGCTCCATGCCCGCTTCGCGCTGAACCCGGTTTTGTGTCCCGCTACAGCCTGGGCCGCAACCGTGCCTATATTTCAGGATTGACTCAATGCACCAGCAGCGCCGCA
Source organism: Gammaproteobacteria bacterium (assembly GCA_050739255.1). Taxonomy (GTDB): domain Bacteria; phylum Pseudomonadota; class Gammaproteobacteria; order Natronospirales; family REEB76; genus REEB76. The sequence goes on along the minus strand of JBOIAY010000140.1, from coordinate 2,169 downwards.
TGGCTGGCCATCACCACGCCTGGATACAGATAGAGTGGAAAGAGTGAGTTCTCCTCGCAGTCATTGCGTGTTGCCAGCAGCCCGAGTATTTCGTCAAACTCCTGCAAAAACTTGTTCACATTGTCGCTGTCCACTCCGCTATCGTCGTAATGCTGGAGCAAGCGCATGACTTTGTGACCGATGTCCACCATCTCCTGGCGTACTCCCGACAATACGGGCATCCGCTGTGGGTCATCCTTGAGACAATAGGCCAGATATGCGTAGAGATGCAGGTTTTCCTTGTCGAGATGCGCTTGCAGGCACCAGCGCAAGCGGCTCAAGGCCGCCCGGGTGCGTTCGAAGCGGGCCTCGCGTGCGGAGGCGAGGATGATCACCGCACACTGCATCTGTTCCTGATGATCGTGTTTCAGATTCTTGATCACATAGGGATCAAAGGCGAGTGCGATGCCGGGCGCATCGCCCTGGCCGCCGGCCGGACGTTCGGCACCTGGCCCTTGTTTCGCTTTTCTCTTTCCATAGAAACTGAACATGGAAATCTCCCTGGTTGGTTTTCATTACATAATGCAAGTGAGGTTTGTTATACGGACAGGGATTGAAGCTGTCCAAGCATTGTTCGTTTACAAACTATTCGGGTTTTCCGCCTCACAATCGGGTGAGACGGCGCCAGTCGGGGCCCGCGGGACGGGACGGTGAAAGCATTGGTGATTCAGGTACCCGATAAGCGGGCAGGAAGCCGGGATAAGCGGTCCGCCGCGGGCGGCTTTGCTTTCGCGGGTGATATGACTGTCAGGAGCAATCACGCGCGCTCCCGGAATCATGGCGGTGGGAGCGAGCGTCAAAGAAAATACACGTTCGGGTGGGGGCAGGAATCCGTGGAGGTGATCAATCCGTGAAAAGTGTCGAAATTCTTTACACTTTTCGATTTTGGGCGATTTTGGCGCAAAGCCAGGCGCGGCACGGGCTAGCGGGCCAAAATCACTGTTTTCGCGATTTTGGCTGTCGAAAAACTTTACACTTTTGATATTTTATCGGATACGGAAAAAATGAATAGTCAGGAAAATCAACAACTTGAAAACTTGGCACGGGATTTGCCTTGTTTTAGGTACCATAACCGTTCTTCTAAAGATTGAGGATAGCATCATGCGTAAACATCTACTCCTTTCCGCCGCGCTGGTACTGGCCGCCGGTCTCGGCCTGGTCTCCTTTGGCGCCAGCGCCACGGCCATCAATGTGAATCTGTCCAGCTGTGACACCCTTGCCAGCTGTTCTGCCAATAACCTGACCTTCAACGGTTTGGAATTTGACAGCGGCGCCTTTACCAGTGCCAACCTGAACTACAAATTTACCTCTGGCAATCCAGTTGAAACCGGTCTGGGCGTCACCTGCAACCAGACAACGCCCATCGACGCCTGCAGCCAGGGTGAGATCGGCAGCTCGCCGTGGCAGTTGATTGACGTGGATATCAGCCAGCTCACCGGTTTTTCGAGCGTGACCCTGGGTCTGGGCTCGGTAAACAATTCGAGCTTCCCCGTCGGCACTCCCGAGACGGCCTATCTGGTCGGGTCCGATTGCAACATTCCGTTTCAACCGTGCATGGGGGTCACGCTCGGCAGCTATACCTACGATGGTGTGACGGCCACGGCCACGTTCAACTTCACCGCGGCAGATCTTGCCCCCTACACCAATATCTGGATAACCCCACAGCTCAGTGATATGAGTGGTACGAGCAATGCCAACATCCTGTTGAGCTCCTTCACGATCAACACGGTGACGGTGCCCGAACCGGCGGTGCTGGGCATGTTCGGCCTGGGCATCCTGCTGATCGGCCTGTTCGCGGGCCTGCGCCGGCGCATGCACTAAAGCCAACTGTTCGAGTTCATTCTCAACCAAGCAATCCCCGGCAACGGGGATTGCTTTTTGTGTGCCGAGCATGTATGACAGCTTGGGGGTGCAAGTCCCCTACCCAACCTGATGGAGGTGAAGGGTTAGCGAAGTGCCAGGGCGTCGTCGTGAGGCGGGGTCTGAAAGCAGCATGGAGCACTGGTACGAGCCGATGGACAAGAACCGGATACGAGGCATACCAGGCGGGACGAGTGGGCAAATGATCACGAAGTCCATATTCATCAAGCGCCCGGGTTGTAAATCCGGCGGTTGCGTACCGAAGGCGGT
>JBOIAY010000139.1:0-3093 GCA_050739255.1 Gammaproteobacteria bacterium | reverse complement strand
CGCCACCATTTCCGCCTTGGGTTATGGCGGTATCGTGCTGTTGATGGCCATCGAGAGCGCCTGCATCCCGCTGCCTTCGGAAATCATCATGCCGTTCTCCGGCTATCTGGTGTACCGGGGCGAGATGGCTCTGTGGCTGGTGGCGTTGGCGGGTGCGGTGGGCTGCGTGCTGGGTTCGTTGGTGGCGTATTGGGTGGGTGCGTGGGGCGGACGGCCGCTGGTGGAAAAATATGGCCGTTATATATTGGTGTCCCATCATGACCTGGACATGGCGGACCGCTGGTTCGATCGCCGCGGCGACATCATCATTCTCATCGGCCGGCTGCTGCCCCTGGTGCGCACCTTCATCGCCTTTCCGGCCGGCGTGGCGCGTATGTCCATGGCCAAGTTTATTCTTTACACCTTTATCGGTTCCTATATCTGGTGCTGGGCGCTGGCTTGGGTGGGTTTGCGCTTGGGTGAGCACTGGGACACGCTCGGGCCTTGGTTCCACCGTTTCGATACGGTGATTGTGGTGCTGGTGGCGCTGGGCTTCATCTGGTATGTCTGGCGGCACCTGCGCAACCTGCGCCGCCCGCCTGCCCCGGGTTGACAGAGGGTTCGTCGGGGTTAATAATTGCCTTCAGCGCCGATTTGATACTCAGCTTGCGGGCGCTTTATAAATACGGCTAAAGCGGTGTCGTAAATGACCTGCTCTTAGCGAAAGCTGAGCGGGTTTTTTTATGGGCAGGCACGACATGAATCCGCTTTCCACACCCTGGGACCGGCAGGCGTTTCCAAGTCATCCGGCCGTATCCTTCGAATTTTTCCCGCCCAGTACGCCGGAATTGCAAAAGAAATTGTGGCAGGCGCTGGAACGTCTGGCCCCGCTGGCACCGCGTTTCGCGTCGGTCACATACGGCGCCGGCGGCTCCACGCGCGAGCGCACCCACGACACCGTGGTGGCAATCCAGAAGCAACTGGGTTTGCGGCCGGCCGCGCACTTGACCTGCGTAGGCGCTGCCAAGGCCGAGATTGAATCCATCGCGCGCCGTTACTGGCAGGCTGGCATCCGCCATGTGGTGGCGCTGCGCGGCGATCCTCCAGACGGGGAGGGCAAATTCACACCGCATCCGCACGGTTACACCTGCGCGGCGGAGCTGGTGGCTGGCCTCAAGCGTGTTGCGGATTTCGAAATCAGCGTGGCGGCGCATCCGGAAGTGCATCCCGATGCGGTCTCGCCGCAGGCCGATCTGGAAAACCTCAAACGCAAACAGGACGCGGGCGCGGCCCGCGGCATCACCCAGTTTTTCTTCGACGTGGAGGTATTCCTGCGTTTTCGCGATGCTGCGTCAAAGGCAGGTGTAAGCATGCCGCTGGTGCCCGGCATTCTGCCGGTCACGAATTTCCAGCAAGTGCAGAAATTCGCCGCCCGCTGCGGCGCGAGCGTGCCGGCCTCGCTCGCACGGTTCTTCGATGGTCTGGATGACGATGCGGAAACTCGCAAGCTGGTAGCAGCCCACGTGGCAGGTGAGCAGTGCCGGCGCTTACAGACCGAAGGCGTACACGAATTTCATTTTTACACCTTGAACCGCGCGGAACTTACCCGCGCCATCTGCCATCTGCTGGGCATCCGTGCCGCCAGTCAGCTGGCTGAAACACCCGTGGCGCCCGGCAGCGCCGCGGCGCGCGCCTGAATACCATGTCCTGTCAAACCATGCTCGAAGCACTGCTCGAAAAGCGCATCCTGTTGCTGGATGGCGCTATGGGCACCATGATTCAGAGCTACAAGCTCTCGGAACAGGAATTCCGCGGCGAACGTTTCAAGAATCATCCGCGTGATCTGAAAGGCGACAATGACTTGCTGGTGCTGAGCCGGCCGCATGTGATCGAGGAAATCCATCAGGCGTATCTGGATGCCGGCGCCGACATCATCGAGACCAACACCTTCAATTCCACTGCGATCTCCCAGGCGGATTACGGCGCCGATGCGCTGGTGTACGAATTGAACCGTGAGGCGGCACGGCTGGCGCAGCGGCTCACCGAGAAAATGACACGCGCCACTCCGCACAAGCCACGCTTCGTGGCCGGCATCCTCGGACCCACCAGCCGCACGGCGTCCCTGTCGCCGGATGTGAACGATCCCGGTTTCCGCAATGTGAGCTTTGACGAACTGCGCGCCACCTATGCGGACGCTGTCCGCGGTCTGCTGGATGGTGGCGCGGATCTGCTCATGGTGGAAACCGTGTTCGACACGCTCAACTGCAAGGCGGCACTGTTTGCCATCGAGGAGCACTTCAAGCAGACCGGCGTACGTGTGCCGGTGATGATTTCCGCCACCATCACCGATCTCTCCGGCCGCACGCTCTCCGGCCAGACGCCCGAAGCCTTCTGGAATTCCGTGCGCCACGTCAAGCCTTTCAGCATCGGCTTGAATTGCGCCCTGGGCGCCGATCAATTGCGGCCCTACGTGGAGGAATTGGCGCGCATCGCCGACTGTTACGTGAGCGCCCATCCCAACGCCGGCCTGCCCAACGCCTTCGGCGGCTATGATGAGACGCCGGAACACATGGCTGGACTAATTGGTGAATGGGCGGAAAGCGGTTTTCTCAATATCGTAGGTGGTTGTTGCGGTACCACGCCGGACCACATCCGCGCGCTGGCGGAGGTGATTGCGGGGCATGTACCGCGGGAAATCGCCGCCATCGAACCGAAATGCCGTCTGAGCGGGCTGGAAGCGCTCAACATCGGCTCCGACAGCCTGTTCGTGAATGTGGGTGAGCGCACCAACGTCACCGGCTCGGCAAAATTCAAAAAACTGATTCTGGATGGCGAGTACGAAACCGCCCTGGACGTAGCGCGTGAGCAGGTGCAGAACGGCGCCCAGATAATCGACGTGAACATGGACGAGGGCATGCTGGATGGCGAGCAGGCCATGCGCCGCTTTCTGAGTCTCATCGCTTCCGAGCCAGACATCTGCAAAGTGCCGGTGATGATTGATTCCTCCCGCTGGGAGATCATCGAGGCGGGCCTGAAACAACTGCAGGGCAAGTGCGTCATCAATTCCATCAGCCTCAAGGAAGGCGAGGAGAAATTCCTGCGCGAGGCGAAACT
>JBOIAY010000138.1:0-16327 GCA_050739255.1 Gammaproteobacteria bacterium | reverse complement strand
CCGCGGTGCGCAAGTATTCACCCACCGGCAAGGTGCCGCTGTTGAAGCACGGGAGTCTGGCCATATGGGATTCCCTGGCCATCTGTGAATATCTGGCGGAGCAGTTCCCGGCATCGACGCTCTGGCCGGAGGCTGCAGCCGCCCGGGCGCTGGCGCGTTCGGTGAGCGCTGAGATGCATTCCGGTTTCATGGCTATCCGCAAGAACCTGCCGTTCAACTGCCGGGCGAGCGGGCGGCATGTGAACGTGTCGGCAGAGCTGGAAACCGAGATCAACCGCGTGGTGGAATTGTGGCGCGACTGCCGCGCGCAATATGGTCGTGGAGGGCCGTGGCTGTTCGGGCAATTTTCCATCGCCGACGCCATGTACATTCCAGTAGCGCTACGCTTCGTAACCTATGGAACCAAGCTCGATACCACCGCCCGGGCGTACCTTGAAGCCGCTCAGTCCCTGCCGGCCATTCAGGAATGGATCGCGGCCGCCAAGCTGGAAAAGGCTGTCATTGAAACCAGCGAAGTGGGACGTTAATGAGCGTACCGGGTGCCAATGGCTGCCGTGGGAACCTAAAGGCAAACTATAGCGGTAGCCGTCTTGACATCTGGATAAAAACACAGATACTGTATACATACACAGGCATAGACAGGCATCCATGTCAGAACTCACGCCACGGCAGAGACAGGTTCTTGAGCTGATTCAAGAGCTTATGGATGATTCTGGCATGCCGCCCACGCGCGCTGAGATTGCCCTAAAACTGGGCTTCAAATCGGCCAATGCCGCCGAAGACCCTCTGCGCGCCCTGGCCCGACAGGGTATGATTGAGCGACTGCCCGGCGCTGCCCGGGGAATCCGTCTTACCGATCCTCCCGGTCTCCCGGTAGTCGGCCGGGTAGCGGCGGGCAGTCCTATTCTGGCTCAGGAACACCTGGAAGGGCGTTACCGCCTCGACCCAGGCCTGTTCCATCCCAAAGCCCATTATCTTTTGCGCGTGCGCGGCATGAGCATGCGCGACGCGGGTATTCTCGACGGCGACCTCCTGGCCGTGCACCGCTCTCCGGATGTCTTCAACGGCCAGATTGTGGTGGCGCGGGTGGGGGATGAGGTAACGGTGAAGCGCTACCGGCTCAAGGGTTCACAGGTCTGGCTCATGCCGGAAAACCCGGAATTTCAACCCATTATTGTGGATTCCGGCAATCCCACGCTGGTGCTGGAAGGGGTGGTGGTCGGAGTCATCCGCAACGGCTTACCGGCGAATCAGACCCATGCCTGAAGAGGTTCGATTCGGAAAAAAAGGCGCGGATGACTCCGCGCCGTTCATGGCCAATAGCGCGCTATTGGCGCTGGGCGATCATGACAGATCGCCCTTGTGTTTCTTAGTGTGCTGCGGGCGGCGTGGTCTTCGCCTTCTTCTTCGTCGTGGTGTGATGATGCTTCTTGTGGTGCATCTCATGCTTCTCTTCGTGCTTGGCGGCTTCTTTCTGCGCCAGAGCAATTGCCGCGGAAGCAGGAGCCTGAGCGCCGGCCTGAGCCGGGGTGCCCTGGGCCAGTGTCAAACCTGCGAACGCGAACAGCGAGCCGGCAACCAGACCAACCAATATCTGACGTTTAATCTGAGTACTCCGTAATTAAGTTTAAATTTTGTAAAAACGACTGCAACCCCAAGGACGTAAGGGCTGTCATACGGGGGCCACATCCGTCCCTGAAGACGGCTTTATGCATCTCTATCCAATCAGATTCCAGATGTTTCAACTGTCCTTTTTGGTGTTTTTACGATCCATCCTCAGAAAGAGTGCTACCCCCCCGGCAACAAGCCGACAGCTTCCCTGCTTGACGCCCCTTGGCCTCATTGGGTAGAGAGGCGGGTAGGCGAGAATCGTTGCACCCGTTAAAACGCCCCCGACAGGCTTTGGCGGCTGGCATAATGGCACCATGAAAAAGATTCCTGTTTCAGAGCTCCAGTTGGGTATGTACGTGACCGAGCTGGACCGCCCCTGGCTGGAAAGCCCTTTTCCGTTCCAGGGTTTCCCGGTCGAGTCGTACGAGCAGCGAGCCACACTGCAGAAGACCTGTGAATACGTTTACATAGACGATACAAAAACAACTGCCCGGAGTACTGCTGACTCCAGGCGCAGAAATACTGGCTCGGATTCCACCCGGCCCGTGACCGTGACAATGACCCGAACCGATCTCACCGGGCTGGGCTGGCGGGGGCGGGACAGCTTCCGTCAGGATATGCGCAAGGTCCTCGCAAGCCAAGCGAAGCTGCACCGGCATGTACAGCGACTCCTGAGTGACGTGCGTTTCGGGCGCAGTGCGGACACCCGTGAGGCACGCATCCTGACTCTGGAACTAGTGGATGTGGCCGTGGCAAATCCGGCTGCCGCCTTGTGGCTTACCAATCTTGAAACCAAACACGAGTATACGGCTGCCCATTGCTTGAGTGTCTGCATCCTGAGTATCGTGTTCGGCCTGCATTTGGGACTGTCCAGGGATTCCATCCAGGAACTGGCACTGGGTGCTTTGCTGCATGATATCGGCAAGATGCGCACCCCTGTTTCCATTCTCGATAAACCCGGGCTGCTCACGGAGGATGAATTCGACATCATGAAAAAGCATCCCGTGGATGGTTTCAACATCCTGCGCAAGCACAAGGATGTTTCGGAAAAATGCCTCGAAATCGTGCAATTGCACCATGAGAGGATTGGCGGCCAAGGTTATCCGTTCGGCCTGAAAGGTGATGAGATCCCGGTGCACGTCCGCATCGTGGCCATCGCGGATGTCTACGACGATATCACCAGTAACCGCGTGTACCATGAGGGCATCCCCGCGCACACCGGACTGAACATGATGTTTCACTGGGCGCCACGGGATTTCGGGGAGGAAATGATGCAGGAATTCATCCGCTGCATTGGCATTTATCCCATCGGCAGTCTTGTGGAATTGAATAAAGGGATCCTGGGTATTGTCATGTCAACCAACCCAGCAAGTCGTCTGCGACCCATTGTCATGTTGATTCGTGACTCCGAGCGTAAACCTTATGCCCGGCGCCCGCTGGTCAACCTTGCCACGCCGGCGGTGAAGGGCGGCGAACCCAAGTGGTCTATCAAACGGGTAGTGGATGCCAAAGAATTCGGCATTGATCTCGGGCGCATCGCTCAGATGGAAGCCGGCGTTTAAGCTCATCCCGCCACATGCTCGTTATAAAGCCTGATATCCGGCTGCACGAAGACGAGCTGGTATTCCACTTTGCGCGCGCGTCCGGGCCCGGTGGTCAGAATGTGAACAAGGTGGCTACAGCAGCGGAACTGCGCTTTGACGTGGTCCGCAGCCGGTCATTGCCCGAACCGGTCAAGACGCGTTTAGTGCGGCTTGCCGGCAGGCGCATCACGGCCGCCGGTGAACTGATAATTTTTGCGCAGCGTTTCCGAACGCAAGAGCGCAATCGCGCGGATGCCATACAACGCCTGACCGACCTGATCAGCCGTGCCGCCGAGATACCAAAATCACGCAAACCTACCCGGCCCACCCGTGCCTCGAAACGGCGAAGACTCGATGGGAAACGCCGGCAAAGCAATAAGAAACGCTTTCGCCGCGGTGCACTGAGTGAGTGAAAGGAAAACGCCGGCTCTCAAGGCCGGCGTTCCCATCAGACTACTCCATGAACTGGCAATCGGCAGTGTTAGAAGGTGGCTTCTTCCGCCTCATGATAGCTGCTTTTGTGACTATCGATACCACGCGATCCCAGTGTTTTGACTTGGTCGGCGACTTGCTGAGCGACCTTCGCGTTCTGACCGCACATCAGTGCCAGTACCATGATCACCAAGCTGAAGATCACCAGTATCCACATGCCGGTGAAGAAGCCGAACAGGTCAATGCCACCCATGTCGCCGCCCGGGCCAAACCAGCTGATCAGCCACATGCCGATGAAATAGGGCAAGAGCCACCAAGCTTGCTGCCAGCCGAGCTGCGACAGCGGTTTGCGTTTAATCGAATACCAGATGAGGTAAATAATGACGTACACCGCGACCAGACTGAAGAGGATTTTGACAGTCTCGTACCCGGTCCAGTAGATGATCCAGTTGGAAAAGATGAAGGCAATGATGGATACTAAGTTTACCGCGCGCAGTTTGAAAGGGCGCTGATAGTCTGGCAGCGCACGACGCAGGTGCAGCAGGATCACCGGCCCGATGCTGTAGGACAGCACGGTGATGAGCGATACCGCGGATACCAGTTTTTGCCAGGAAGGAAACGGAAAAAAGAAGATTACTCCCACAACCCAAGTGACAACCAAACCAATCCACGGCACGCCGCTTTTGTTCAGCTTGATCACTTGTTTTGGCGCATTGCCCATTTCGCCTGCTGCCATGATGATGCGCGGGCTGGCCGTCGCATAAATGAACGCCGTACCCATGGGAGAGACGAAGGCGTCCACGTACAGGATGATTGCCCACCAGAATGCACCTACAGCGACTGCAATGGCCGCCAGCGGCCCGAACATGCCGCTGAAGCGTAGATGTTCCCAGCCAAGGGCGATGTCGCTGGGCTTGAGCGCAATGATGAATGAGAGCTGCAGGCCAATATAGATCAGCATCGAGATGATCACTGAGCCAATCAATGCGATGGGGATGTATTTTCCGGGATGTCTGGTTTCGCCGGCAAGCGCAATGGCCTGCTGGAAGCCAAGAAAGCTGAAAATGATGCCAGCGGTGGCGACGGCAGTGAAAATTCCACTGATCGGAGTGCTGCCAGCATGTGCGGTCAGATTCCCGGGATGGAACGAGTAGGCCATTAGAATGCCGATCGTCGCGAGCGGGATCAGTACTTTCCACCAGGTGGCGGCGCTGTTGATGGCAACCACGATGCGGATCGCGAGGAAATTCAGCGCCACCACGAATGCCAGCAGGATAATCGAAACGATCGTGCCGAGATGGGTCAGGATGCCGGTGGTGGGGACGATCAAACCTGGTATGTAGTTGTTGGCGTAAGTCACCACGGAGGTCACTTCGACGGGTGGCACCGACACGAACGCCAGAAACAGGATCCAGGTCCAGATTTTGCCTACCAGATCGCCATGACTGACGTGGGTCATATGCACCAGCGCCCCGGAATTTGGGAACATGGTGGATAGCTCCGCAAACACAAAGGCCAGAAACAGCACTGCGATGGCGCCGATGACCCAAGAGAAGCCGCTCCACACACCGGCTTGGAGCGCCGCGTGCAACGGTCCGAACAGCCAGCCCGATCCGATCATGGCGCCCAAGCTTGCGTACAGAAGCCCGATTACGCCTGCGTCTCGTCTGAGTTTGGTAGGTCCGGCCATTTCGATCACTCCGCAGTTGAAGTTGGAATTCGATTGGAGGCTTGTGAAGGGACGCTGGATATTAGACGACCCGGGCCGACGGAACAACCTCAATGCAGGCGCTTGTCGCTCTCCTCATCAGGACGGCGTTGGCCCCAAGGGAGGATGCCGGCGGAGGCGGGCGCCGCGCCGCTCAGGATGGTCACACCCTGGGGATTGTCCAGTTGCACGGACTCCACACGCCGGCCCATCAACAAGGCGCGGCCTTTCCATCGGTCGGAGCCGGATTCACTGAACTCGAATACATACAGCCGCCGCCAGGCCAGCCCGCCGTTGGCAGCGCGCGTCAGACGCAGGCGGGCCAGAGCCACGGTTTCGTCCAGGAATTGCAGCTGCATCTCGCCACAAATACGCGCGCAGGTCTCAGTCATGCGCTCGCGCGCTTGCAGGCTGTCGTTCCAGAACCAGCCAAACGCCGCCAGAACGATCAGCGCAAGAATACCCAACAGCGTGCTGAGGCTCAGGTACATGGCAATCAAATGCCGTCCAGACAGACCCGGTTGCGGCCGGTGTTTTTGGCTGTATAAAGCGCCTTGTCTGCAGTTTTCAATACACTCCAGGGATCCGTCCGGGTATCGTTGCTTTCAGCGGCACCGATGCTTACGGTCACCCGTAACGGGGTGTTGTTATCCATTGTACCCGCGGTTTCAGGACCGCTGCGCCGTTCGCCCCGACGCGGACTGAATCCGGAGGTTTCAATTTCCGTACGCAGCGCTTCCAGCACAGGCGCCACATCCTTGAGGTTCTTGCCGGGATACAACAGGACGAATTCCTCGCCGCCGTACCGGAATGCTTTGCCGCCGACGGGCCGCGCTTCCAAGCGCGAGGCCACCAGCCGTAATACCTGGTCGCCCACGTCATGCCCATAGATATCGTTGAAATTCTTGAAGCGATCTACGTCCAGCATGGTGATCACATAACGATTGCCCAGTTGACGCATCTGTTCATCGAGCGCACGCCGGCCCGGCAGACCTGTGAGTTCGTCGAGATAGGCCATGCTCCATGATTCCAGAATGATGGCTACGCCGAAGGCCAGGCCAGTCGCTGCGGAAAATACGGCCACCGTAGCCGGTTGCTTTGATTGCAGCACTATCGCAGCTGCTACCAGTGAGAAGAAAAATGCCGCCAGTTCGGCGCTATGCCTGCGGATCAGACGGTCGTTGAGCCACAACAGACCGATTGCCAGCAACAGCAAGCCCGGCTGACTGATGGCAATGACCGTCAGCATCGGCCACCTGAGGAACTCCACAAACAATGCGTTGGCCACACCCTGGGCGCGCGCCCCGAGGAGTACTGCGACAAACACGATTTCCAGCAGCAGCCAGACAAACGGCCAGGCACCGTACCGGTTGAACACACCGCGCTCCGCCAAGATGTGCGCACATACCAGATTGAGGGGCAGAAACAGGTACAGACTGCCGGCCAGGATTTGCCGGTTCAAGCTGTTATGGCTGCCAGCGTACAGCAGCAGCGCGCCGTAGCCGATCAAAACGGTCAGTAATGCGAAAAACATGCGACTGCGGCTGAATTGCAGGCTCAGAGCCAGAGCGGCCAGCAGGATGAACAGTGCCACCAGCTCCGTGGCGAGGATACCCGTGCCGGGAAAATAGGCTGTGTAATGCGCCAGCACTGCAGCGACGATAAACAGAATGATTTCCGGCAACAGGGTGTAGAGGACACCGACGATGATTTTCATTGGGCGCGCGCGTGTGAAGCAGGTATCCGGTTCAAGCAAGATGACGGCGGCGTGGCATCATTGCTGCACACGCAGGCGATCCTGCACGTCGTGCACGCCCGGCACATACCAGCAATCATAGACCGCCATACGCCGTTGTTCCGAACTATGCACGTAGCCTTCCAGGGTGACTGCCCGTTCACGGGTGTTGGCGCTGATGTTTTCCGCATGCAGCATGGGATCCTTTTCCAGCACCAGACGGATGGCATCGGAGATTTCATCATCGTTGTCTAGTTCTGCCGGCCGCACGCGCAAATGATTGTGGACATCGCAACTACCGGGCACCCACCAGGCGATGACTTCGGCAAGGCGACGGTGGGAGAGGCTGCTCACTTGGCCGTCGAGACGCACCACGCAGCCATTCGTGGTGATGCTTATCCATTGTTCAGCAGTGTACGCGGCCGTCTGCGCCGCATACACGCGGATGTCGCGGAAAGCGGGTTCCTGAGCCAGCGCGTTGAGGGTGGCCTCCTGCAGCGCTTTGCCATTACGCTGTTCACCGGGCCGCAAACGCAGATGATCCTCGATACTGGGCAGGCCCGAGAGCTGCTGGGCGATGCGCCGGGCTTTGCGTTTGGCGATGATATTGGCTACCTGACCCTCGAGCCGCAGGGTGGTGTGGTAGCTGACGTGAATGGGATACTCATGCAGGTTGATGTCACGGTCCTTCTCGAATGCCGCCAGCAGGGCAGCGACCAGTTCATTTTGCATTTGCACAGTTACTCCTTGGGGGTGCGATGCCTTAACCTTTGTACCAGCAGGTTGTATTAAAACAAACTGCTGGTCGGGTACAGGGGTGCGGTGTATATCTCCGCACGGCTCCACAGGATGTGGTGCTTGGGCTTGCCAGCGCAACATGGATAGCGGAGGCGGCAAGTACCCGCATTTTCAATCAGCCCAACTGATTGAAAAATGGAGAAAACCGGAAATCACATTTTCGGTTTTCGAGTTGAAAAAGGCCACCCGTCCGGTGCATTGCACCGGACGGGTGGGCAGGAGACCCACCCCGGACTTGTATGCGTAGCAGGGTGCGAAGCGTATAAGGCCTTTTCCAATGATGTTAGGATTGCGCTGATGACAGTTGCATTTCAAGTGGCTAGGCCATCAGGCGCCTGCCGGACCGGTTGCGGAAGGTGAGTTCTGCATCGCTGGCATTTGATGCGCGCCAGGCGGTGCGCCATCTCAAGTGTACCGATCCGCGTCTGGCCAGGCTCATGTCCCAGGTTGGCCCATTGAGGCTCAGTGTGCGCCCCGTAGGCAGTCCCTTCGAGGCTTTGTTACGCGCCATTACGTATCAACAATTATCCGGTAAAGCAGCTGCCACCATTCATTCCCGGCTGCTCGATCTGTTTCCAAAGGGCCTGACGCCGGAGCGCTTGTTGGATACGCCGGAAGCGGCCTTGCGTGGTGCCGGTCTGTCGCGCAACAAAATGCTGTCGGTGCAAGATCTGGCCGCCAAGGCTCTGGATGCCACCGTGCCGGACTTTGCGGCCCTGGAAGCCATGCCCGATGAGGAGATCATCGAGCGGCTCAATGTCGTGCGCGGTATCGGCCGCTGGACCGTGGAAATGCTGCTGATCTTCACCCTGGGACGGCCGGATGTGCTGCCGCTGGACGATCTTGGCATCCGCAAGGGATTAAACTGGCTTATCGCATGAAGCGCCTGCCGGCGGCCGTCACTATGCAACGGGCCGGCCACACCTGGGCGCCGTATCGTTCCGTTGCCAGTTGGTATCTGTGGCGGGCTGCAGATGCACGCCTATGATAATGTTTAGAGGCACCCTTCAGCGTCTGTATCACTTGCAGGATCGCGTATGCTGATTGTCCTGGAAAATGTACTGACTATGGATGAATTTGCCGCGGTTCGCCGGCAGGTGGAACTGGCCAAGTTCGTCTCAGGCGCGGTTTCCGCCGGCGAAGGCTCCCGGACCCGCAAGCACAATTTGCAGATATCCGAACAGGATGCCGTACTTCCCGGTCTTCAGAAGACCGTGCTCACTGCATTGGCGCGACATCAGATATTCCAGTTCCTGGCGGTACCAAAACACGTCATGCCGCCCATGTTAAACCGCTACGACGTGGGAATGTACTATCAGAATCACGTGGATTTTTCCCTGATCAGCGGCGGCGGAGGCAACAAAATCCGTACAGATCTTTCTATGACCCTGTTTCTCAGCGGCCGTGAGGAATATGACGGCGGTGAACTCGTGGTGGAATCAGTGGACGGTACCCAAATGATCAAACTGGAAAAAAACCAGGCTATTGTGTATCCCTCGGGTCAGTTGCATCGCGCCAATCCCGTGACGCGCGGCACGCGTCTGGCCGCTGTGACTACCATCCAGAGCTTCATCCGTGATGAAAGTAAGCGGGAATTGCTGGCCGATGTGATCAAGTTGTCGCAGGCGGTACAAGATATGTCGCCGCAGTCGGACGAGGCGCGGCTGGTGAACAAGATTTACGCAAATCTTTTGCGCTTCTGGGCGGAATAGTCATCAGTCTTTCTCGTGCCGCGTTGGATTAGGATGAATAAGATTTATCCGCACCTCTTGGCGCCGCTTGCGCTTGGATTTATGACATTGCCAAATCGCGTACTCATGGGTTCCATGCACACAGGCCTGGAGGACCACGCACGGGACTACGAGAAGCTGGCGGCCTATTTCGCTGAACGTGCGCGCGGTGGTGTGGCGCTGATGGTCACCGGTGGCATCGCGCCGAACCGTCGCGGTTCGCTGGCGCCGTTTGCGTCGAAGCTCTCCAGCCGTTGGGAAGTGGCGCGGCATAAAAAGGTCACACATGCGGTGCATGCCGAAGGCGGCCATATCTGCATGCAAGTCCTGCACGCTGGGCGCTATGCCTATCATCCATTTTCTGTTGCGCCTTCCGCTCTCAAGTCGCCTATTACGCCGTTTAAGCCGCGTGCTTTGAGCGCACGCGGTATTGAAAAACAAATCCGTGATTTCGTGCGTTGCGCGCAACTGGCGCGCGATGCGGGTTATGACGGCGTTGAAATCATGGGGTCGGAAGGCTATTTCATCAACGAGTTTACCGTACCGCGCACAAATCAGCGTACGGATAGATGGGGCGGCACCGTCGAAAATCGTCTGCGCCTGCCGGTGGAAATCGTGCGTCAGACCCGCGCAGCGGCAGGAAATGATTTCATCATCATATACCGGCTTTCCATGCTGGACCTGGTGGAAAACGGCAGTACGTGGTCGGAAATCGTGGCGCTGGCGAAGGCGGTGGAAGCAGTAGGCGCCACACTTATCAATACGGGCATCGGCTGGCATGAGGCGCGCGTACCTACCATCGCCACCATGGTGCCACGCGGCGCCTACACCTGGATCACGCGGCGCTTCAAGGACAAGATCAAGATTCCGCTCATCACCACTAATCGTATCAACACGCCGTCGGTGGCGGAGAGAATTCTGGCCGACGGCGACGCCGACATGATTTCCATGGCGCGGCCATTGCTGGCGGATCCGGAGTGGGCGCGAAAAGCGGCGGAACTGCGCGAAGACGAGATCAATACCTGCATTGCCTGCAATCAGGCTTGTCTCGACCAGGTATTCAAGAAACAACGCGCGTCCTGTCTGGTGAATCCGCGCGCCTGCCATGAAATTGAATTGGTGATTGTCCCCTCCACCAAAATAAAATACATTGCCGTGGTGGGCGCGGGACCGGCCGGGCTTGCGGCGGCGGTGACGGCGGCGCAACGCGGTCATCGTGTCACATTGTATGAAGCCGCCGCGGAAATCGGCGGCCAGTTCAACATGGCCAAGCACATTCCCGGCAAGGAAGAGTTCCACGAGACGCTGCGCTATTTCCGTCGTCAGCTTCAAGTGATGCACGTGGATCTGCGTTTGGGGCAGCAGGCAAGAACCGCAGAACTGCGCGCGGCAGGTTTTGACCACATCGTACTGGCGACCGGCGTGTTGCCGCGCAATCCACGTATTCCAGGCATGGACCACCCCAAGGTACTGTCCTATGTGGACGTGTTGCTGCGAAACAAACCCGTGGGCAAAACAGTGGCCATCGTGGGCGCAGGCGGCATCGGCTTCGACGTGGCGGAATTCCTGGCGCAAGAGGGCGTTTCACCCAGCCTCGACTCCCACCGGTTTTTCCGTGAGTGGGGCGTGGATACAGACTACACAGGGCGGGGAGCCATCATGACTCCTGCGCCAGGACCGCCAGCACGCCGCATAACATTACTGCAGCGCAAAACCGGTCCGTTTGGCAGGAGTCTGGGCAAGACCACAGGCTGGATCCACCGGACTTCCCTGCGCCAAAAGCAGGTGAAGATGCTGGATGGAGTGAGCTACGAGCGCATTGACGAAACGGGCCTGCACATCCGGGTCAAGGGCGAACCCCAGGTTTTGGCGGCGGACAACGTGGTCATCTGCGCCGGCCAGGAATGCAACCTTGAGCTGTATGCGAATCTCAAAGCCTTGTCCATGCCGGTCCACCTGATCGGCGGGGCGCGATTGGCCACGGAGTTGGATGCCAAACGCGCCATTGAGGAGGGCACGCGCGTGGCCGCAGCCCTGTAACGTAGTCTGCCTGATCGCCTCAACCGGACCTTGTAATTACGTGGCTTTGGCATGGATTCTTCGTCCCTTAGCGGCTATGATTTTGCGGGCCTGAGTTTTGGCTCTGGAAATTCCGTGCCTGGAGTGATCGCCATGCTGAACTTTGTGATTCGCCGCTGGACCCTCCGTGTTGGCATTATCGGCGCCATGCTGATCCTCTTCGGGTGCTCCACCTCCAAGCCCTATACCTTGGTGGCCCAGTTGTCTCCCGCGTCGCAACAATCGCGCATGGTAGCCGCCACCATTGATGTGGAAGGCTCCGTGTGCATCGTGCGCATCGTGACACTGGATTCCGTCAAGCCCTGGACCCCCTTCTGTCTCGTGATGAAGGACCAGCCCACCTACAAACGCTTTACGATTGGCGGCAGGGAGGTGGATTTCGGCGCGGTGGGCAGCGGCTTCAAGGTGTTGAGCGGCACACTGCCAAGCCTGCCTGCCAATGCGGCAGCGGCGGTTACAAAGACTGCGGCGACAGGGAATAGCACGACCAAGGCAGCACCCTTCGCCAACACGACGGCGACTGGCAGCAACCCGACATTCCCGACTGCGTGGAACATGGCACCTTATCCCGGCCACGTAGTGCTCCAGGGCCAGAACCCCGGCTACATGGTGACCAAGGCGACCCTGACTATAAACGGCAGTCAGGGTATTCTGGATGTGGCCTACAAAGTTAGCCGCGCCCCCTTGCAGCTCGAATGCACCGTGGTTGCCAATCAGAAGGGTGACTTCACACTGATGTTCAACCCCACCGACTTGGCTAAGCTCTCGGCAAGCGCCCATTACAACATTCCCATGAGTTCCGAAGGCGTCGGTATTTCCGGCAACATTTGGGACTCCACCGGTTTCGATACCTGGACACCCAATCTTCCACCTCGGTGGGTGGCGACATCCTATTCCTCCAATTAAGCGCAGTACGCATTCAGCCCGATATTGCAGCCCGATATCGCACGACAGCGAACCACAAGCTCGGCAAATAATTTCAGTGTGGTAGCGCACCGTTCAGCGCCGTACGCCAGCGGTGATAACGGTTCACCAACAATACATTTTTGTTCGGCTGGAAAACATGAGCGTGCATTCCCATGCGACGGCGCGCACCCAGCAACCAGGCAAGGCCGGTAGCCGTGGCTTCATGCAGCACCGG
This sequence comes from Gammaproteobacteria bacterium, assembly GCA_050739255.1. Classification (GTDB taxonomy): domain Bacteria; phylum Pseudomonadota; class Gammaproteobacteria; order Natronospirales; family REEB76; genus REEB76. The sequence continues at coordinate 3,510 of JBOIAY010000138.1, read as the reverse complement.
ACGCTGCACCGGCAGCACGCTCAAGTCCGCGATCCGCTGGCACAGGCCATCCCATTGCGCCAAGCCGCCGCTTACCACGATTCGCCGGGGCCGGGTACCGGTGTCCTGCATCCGCTCAAGATTCACGCATAGCAAAAACACCACGCTTTCCACCACCGCAAGCATTTTCTGCATCGGATTCCCGCGACCAATGAAGCGTGAGCGGAAGCTGGATACCCAGTACGGTGAGCCCAGTCCGGAGATGCCGTTCAAAAACAGCGGCGCATCTGAATTGGCGGTAAGCGCGGCAGGCATGGCCATGAGCATTTCTTTCTCGGATATTCCCAGGTGTTCACGCAACCAGGTAAGTGCGCTACCAGCGCCGTTGACGGTACCTTCGAGTACATATAAAGCGTGGTCCTGCTCTTGCCACAGCACGCTACCCAGCATGCCAGCCACCTGCGGCGGTGTTTCACCTTGCAGCCGCTGGATGAACGCACCGGTGCCCAGGTTCACGTAAACGTTATCCACATCCGGTTCGCCGCCGGCATACAGAGCGGCTGGCTGGTCGCCGGTAACGATGGTAAGAGGTATCTTGCGATTCCCCAACGGCAGATGGCCGTACAAATATTTATTTGACACGCAGTGGGGAAGAATGCCATGCGGAATCTTGAGCAATTCCAGCAATTCTCCCGACCAGTCACGCGAACGGTAATCCCATAAAAGTGTGCGCGAGGCGTTCACCGGATCCGCCAGCAAGGGTTTCTCGGTCAGCAGATTGGCAAGCATGAAACTTGCCAGCGGTCCGGCCGCGAGCCGTTCCTGACGCAGCGCTTGCTGAACGGGTTTCAGTTTCTCCAGGCACCAAGCCAGCTTGCTCGCGCCATAATGAGGCGAGAGCACCAGCCCGGTGATGTCGTGTACCTTCGATTGATGTGATGCCAGCATCGCTATGCGTCGAGCTGCGCGCCGGTCCTGCCAGGAAATCACCGGCGATAATGCCTTGCCGGTTTCCCTGTCCCAGCACACAATCGTGGAGCGTTGCGTGGCGAGCCCGGCTGCTTGAATGTGCGCGCAGCGCGGACCTAATTCCCGCGCAATCGCATCGCAGATGCGCTTGACGGATGCGATCAGCGTCTCGGGATTGTGTTCCACCCGGTCACGGCCCGGATGCAGAGTGGCAACGGTTCTTTGTGCGGAGGCTATGAGTTCGCCCTTGGCATTGAACACCAACGCACGGCTGGCATGACCGCCCTGATCCAGGGTGAGAAACAGCGGTGTTATGCGCGGCATGGGTCAATTCGGCATCAGGCCGGTTCCAGCGGCAAACTGCGTGTGTCGGCGACAGGCTGTTGAGCAGGAAGGGCATCGGCAAGGCGCCGTAGAGCTTGTTGTGCATCGGCTCGATAGGACGTGAGTTTGCCACCATACACAGCCAGTACCCGCGGGTGCCGCGGCTGGTCGGTGACCAGCAGGATTTCGCGCGAACGCCGAAAGGCTCGGGTCTTGCCGCCGGGGAGCACGCGCACACCCGCAAAACTTGCACGGAGTCTGGCGTGTGTCTGTGGGAAGTAGCGCTGCAGCACGTCGAGCAGGTACTGCTGTTCTTCAGGCAGTGGCTTGACCTGCGCGGGATCGCCGCCGGTGAAAGCTGTTTCCGTGGTACCCACCAGGGTGGTGTTCTCGTGCCAGGGCATGATGAAGATAGCGCGGCCATCCTGGGGAGCTTCCACATAAAAGATGCTGTCCACGATCGCGGCATCGAGGATGATGTGCGTACCCTGGATCAGAGCTATCGCAGGCTGCGGCAGGGCGGGGTGGATACGCGCGGCTGCGTGGTTCACCCAGGGGCCGGCCGCGTTTACCAGCACCTTGGCTTGAACAGTACGGGATATGCCGGCTTGGGTGAACGCAATCTCGCAGCCAGCTTTGTGAAGCTGAGCTTGCTCGAACAAGGCCGGTATGCACTGTTCCGCACCCAGGCTTTGGGCTGAGGCCATGACCGCGCGTGTCAGTGTCGCATCATCCGTTTGTGCGTCGTAATATCGGAACACAGCCTGCAGGCCGTCGCTTGTGAGTCCCTGCAAGGTGTCCCATCGGCTGCGCGGCAGTGTTTGAAAACGCGCATGCGCGTGCAGACCACCGAGTAATGCATACAGACTCAGACCCGCGCGCACCTGCCAGGGCCGCCGTCGGGTATGCGTGTAAATTGGAATGTAGAAGGGCGTGAGGTGTACCAGTTGCGGCGCGAGTTTGAGGAGTAATTCCCGCTCTCTCAAACATTCACGCACCAGGCGCAAATCGAATTGTTCCAGATAGCGCAGGCCACCGTGGATGAGTTTGCTGGAGCGGCTGGAAGTGCCGGCAGCAATGGATTGCTGTTCCAGCACCAACACCCGATGACCACGCGCCACAGCGGCCTGGGCGATACCGGCGCCGTGGATGCCGGCGCCGACAATCACCAGATCGTAGCTCTCGCTCATGTGCGAGCAAATTCCGGCGCGCTTAGCAACGCGCCGATGTCGTTGGTTTCCACAAAAGCCGCACCTTGACGCGCCAGCTCCAGCGCGCGTCCTGCGTCCTCGGTATGATAAGTAATCCATCGCCATGAGCCGGGAATGGCGATGTGAACTCTTGTGAATAGTGCTTCATCGGTGAACATGTAGTCGGGTTGCAGGGCATCGGCCTGTTGCCTGGTTTCATCGTCGGTTCTTTCAACTGCCCAGCCGATGGCGGGTGCACCTTGCTGTCGCGCAAGAGCAAGGCAGACATGATCGAATGAAATAACGATACATTGCTTGAGTGCGGGTTGAATTGCCCGCATTATCTTTTCGACGACCAGTTCGGAGCCATGATGACGCAGGCTCTGGCGTTTTATTTCCACAAACTGTGTGATCTGCGGTTGGGTTCCAAGCCACGCGATGAGTGCGTCAAGTCTGGGAAGTTTGATGCTGGCATAACGTTCTCCGAAACGCGAACGCTCGCCTACGGCAACGGCACCGAGTTCCACTGCGCTCATGTCCGTGATATTCCGATCCAACCCAGCGGTGCGTTTCAGCGAAACGTCATGGGAAACGAACGGTACACCGTCGGCACTGATCTGCACATCACATTCGAGCCAGCGCGCACCGGCTTTGACGGCAGCAGCGAAGCCTCCCAGCGTGTTTTCGGGATACTGCGCTGGCCAGCCGCGATGACCGACCAGTATCGGGATTGTCTGCGCAGCCATAAATGCTCAGCGTGTTTGTGATTATTCGTATCTTAGCGCTTCGATGGGATCCAGCGCTGCGGCTTTGGCGGCGGGAGCGATGCCGAAGATGACGCCCACGCCGCCGGAGAAACCGAAGGCCAGAACCACGGCCCACCAGGGCACATAGGCCCCCCTGAACGCGGGCACCAGATGCGTCACCAGCATGCCGATGCCGTAACCCAGCAGCAGGCCGATGATGCCGCCGATCAAGGACAGAATTACGGCCTCTATCAGGAACTGCAACAGAATATCGTTGCGGCGCGCCCCCAGACTTTTGTAGA
>JBOIAY010000137.1:0-7021 GCA_050739255.1 Gammaproteobacteria bacterium | reverse complement strand
AACATGGAACTCCGTATCCTTCGCGCCCGGTGGCATAGGGATATTGAGTTTGGTGCCAACCGCGGTTTTTGTGCCGGTCTCGTCGGCGCGACCAGTGCCGGGATACAGAAAGCGGCCATCCTCGTGCAGATCCGCGAACAGCAAATCAGCATCAGTTTCGAAGGCATAAAACACACCGTCGCCATGATGGGCGTCAATATCCACATATGCGATGCGTTTCAGTCCATGGGTGCGGCGCAGGTGTTCGATGGCCACGCCGATATCGTTCAGCACACAAAACCCTGCGGCGTGATCGCGGCCCGCGTGGTGCAGACCGGCGATGGGCACGAACGCGCGCCCGAACTCGCCGCGCATGACGCCATCTACGGCGTTAAGCGTCGCGCCCACCACTGCACGTGCTGCGGCGTAGATCCCCGGCACTGCCGGCGTGTCGCCGCCGTCGAGATAGCCGTTTCCGCGTGCGCTCGCCTGCTCGACAAAATGCAGGTACTTGTCCGTATGAAACAATTCGAGTTCCTGCCGGTCGGCCACGCGCGCCGGCAGTACGCTGACGCGCGGCTCAAGGCCGCGTGCATTGAACTCGGCGTGGAAAGCGTCGTAGCGGTCATGACCGAAGGGATGGCCGTCACCGAAACCATATTCGGCTTGTGCACGGTCCAGGCATACCGCGATTTTTGTGGGGCCGGTCATGATTCAAGCCTTGTCTGTCTGTGCCTGTTACGATAGTAGTATTATGCCAGCGCGCGTGCCAAAAGGCCCATCATGAAAGACACCGCGACGACAACACGAATCCCGGTCGGCTGGCGCGAATGGACGTCGCTGCCTGAACTCGGCATCGCGCGCATCAAGGCCAAGATAGACACCGGCGCACGCACCTCTGCCTTGCATGCATTTGCACTGGAAACCTTTAGTCAGGATGGCAGAAACCGGGTGCGCTTCGGCGTGCATCCCATGCAACGCCGGTCACATCCGGAAATATTTTGTGAAGCACAGGTGGCAGACGAACGCTGGGTGACGGATTCCGGCGGCCATCGTGAACGGCGCTTGGTGATCATCACGCCGGTACTTGTTGGGACCATGATGTGGCCTGTCGAGTTGACGCTGACGAGCCGGGATACCATGCGTTTTCGCCTGCTCATCGGCCGCAGCGCCATGACTAACAGATTGATGATTGACCCGGATGCCTCGTATGTAACCGGACACCGGCGTTCGATCATGGTGGCGAATACAATCATGAAGAAACCTGAGCTGACATGAATCCATGACAAAGAAACGTCTGAAGATCGCCGTGCTGTCGCGCAATACGCACCTGTATTCCACCAAGCGTCTGATTGAAGCCGGACTCAAGCACAGCCATGATATGTACGTGATTGACCCTTTGCGCTGCTACATGAACATCTCGGCTCACAATCCGGAAATCCATTACAAGGGCCGCAAGCTGGAGAATTTCGATGCCGTGATTCCACGTATCGGTCAGTCCGTGACCTTCTACGCCACCGCGGTGCTGCGCCAGTTCGAGATGATCGGCGTATATTCCCTCAACGAATCGGTCGCCATCAGCCGTGCGCGCGACAAACTACGCTCGCTGCAACTGTTGGCGCGCAAGGGTATCGGCATGCCGGTCACGGGCTTCGCGCATTCACCGGATGACACCGACGACTTGCTGGCCATCGTCGGCAATGTGCCGCTCATCATCAAGCTCACGGAAGGCGCGCAGGGTCAGGGCGTGGTGCTGGCGGAAACCCGCGATGCGGCGGAAAGCGTCATTGACGCCTTTCGCGGTCTAGATGCGCACTTTCTGGTGCAGCAGTTCATCCGTGAATCCCGCGGCACCGACATCCGCTGCTTCGTCATCGGTGGAAAAGTCGTCGCGTCCATGAAACGCCTGGCCCGCAAAGGCGAGTTCCGTGCCAACCTGCACCGCGGCGGTAGCGCCGAAGCCGTGCGCATCACTCCCACGGAACGCGACATGGCCGTGAAAGCCGCCAGGGTCATGGGACTTAACGTGGCCGGCGTGGACATCATCCGCGCTAACAAGGGATCGCTGGTGCTGGAAGTGAATTCCTCACCGGGTCTCGAAGGCATCGAAGCCGCCACCAAAAAGGACATCGCCGGCGAAATTGTTGCCTTCATCGAGCGTCATGCCCGCATGGGATACACGAAAACAAAAGGCTCTGGATAGCGTGGTTCATTTTCACGGATAATCCTGCGCACCCGATTTCCTACGCTGAAAGTATTGGCACCTCTAAAAATCAGAGATTTTGGTTTCTGGCTAGGCAAAAATGCCCGAGAAACCGGAATGTATAGACCAATACATGAGGATTTTGAGGTCATTTTTAACAACGCCAGAAATCAAAAGATCCATTTTTAGAGGTGTCACATGGCGCAATACATCTACACCATGACCAAGGTGGGCAAGGTCGTGCCCCCCAAGCGCGAAATCCTGCGCGACATTTCGCTATCGTTCTTCCCCGGTGCCAAGATCGGCGTGCTGGGTCTGAATGGTTCAGGCAAATCCACACTACTGCGCATCATGGCCGGTGTGGATACCGACATCCACGGCGAAGCGCACCCCCTGGCCGGCACCAAAATCGGGTTCCAACCGCAGGAACCGCACCTTGATCCGGACAAGGATGTGCGCGGTAACGTGGAAGACGGACTGGGCGAAATCAAGGGCGCGAAGGAGCAACTGGACGCGGTATACGTTGCCTATGCGGAACCCGACGCGGATTTCGACAAGCTCGCCGCAGAACAGGCGCGGCTTGAAAATATTTTGCAGGCTGCCGGCGCCACCAACCTGGATCACGTGCTGGACGTGGCCGCAGAAGCCCTGCGGCTACCGCCCTGGGACGCGGATGTCACGAAACTCTCCGGCGGCGAACGCCGGCGTGTGGCCCTGTGCCGTCTGCTACTGTCGAAACCGGACATGCTTCTACTAGACGAACCCACCAATCACCTGGATGCGGAATCGGTGGCTTGGCTGGAACGCTACCTGCGGGAATATCCCGGCACTGTGGTCGCTGTCACCCACGACCGCTATTTCCTCGACAACGTGGCTGGCTGGATTCTGGAACTGGACCGCGGCCACGGCATCCCTTGGCAAGGAAATTATTCCTCCTGGCTGGAGCAGAAGGAAAAGCGTCTGGAGATGGAGGAAAAACAGGAAACCGCCCACATCAAGGCCATGAAACAGGAATTGGAATGGGTGCGCACCAATCAAAAGGGCCGGCACGCCAAGAGCAAGGCGCGCTTGCAGCGCTTCGAGGAACTGTCCTCAGTTGAATTCCAGAAGCGCAATGAGACCCAGGAACTCTACATCCCGCCGGGTCCGCGTTTGGGCGACCTGGTCGTGCAAGCTACCGGATTGCGCATGAGCTTCGGTGAAACACTGCTGTTTGACGGCCTGTCTTTCAATCTGCCGCCGGGCGGCATCGTCGGCGTCATCGGCGCGAACGGCGCCGGCAAGACCACACTGTTCCGTATGATCGTCGGTCAGGAGAAACCGGACTCCGGCGAACTGCGCTTCGGCCCCAGCGTGAAACTTGCCTATGTGGATCAAAGCCTCGATGCGCTCAGTGCTGACAAAACCGTGTGGCAGGAAATCTCCAACGGCCAGGACATCCTTACGGTCGGCAATTACCAGACACCTTCGCGCGCCTATGTGGGCCGTTTCAATTTCAAGGGACCGGATCAGCAGAAACGCGTAGGCGATCTCTCCGGCGGTGAACGCAATCGCGTACACCTTGCGAAAGTGCTCCGCAACGGTGGCAACGTGCTGCTGCTGGACGAACCCACCAATGATCTGGACGTGGAAACCCTGCGGGCGCTTGAAGAAGCCCTGCTGGCCTTTCCCGGCTGCGCCGTGGTGATCTCGCACGACCGCTGGTTCCTGGACCGTATCGCCACCCACATGCTGGCCTTCGAGGGCGATTCAAAAGTGGTCTGGTTCGAGGGCAATTACGCCGATTACGAAGCCGACCGCAAACGCCGCCTGGGCGCCGATGCCGATCAGCCGCATCGCATCAAATACCGGCGCTTGAAGGAATGAAAGAACTGTTTCGTCATATGCCATCACATTCTTCCAAACATCATTGATGATGCCTGCATGAAACTGTTACCGCATCCAGCTCCAGGCCATGTACATGCCATTCTGACCGGTGTGCTCTGCTGCCTGATTCTGATGCTACCTGGCTGTGCCTCGCTCATCGCACCCGGACATCCAGTACCCAAAAACCCCTACGCCTACCAATTCGAGGAATACTGGTACAAATTTGACCGGCTGTATCCCTATTTCGATTACAAGCACGTGGACTGGCAGGCGGCCTATGCACATTACCGGCCGCTGGCGGACAAGGTAGCGAATGAATCACAGCTGGTGGCTCTGCTAATAAACATGACCACGCCGCTCAAGGATGTGCATGTGTGGTTCAGGTCACCGACCGGCCAATACCTCACCACTTACGACCCGAAGCGCGCCAACGATCCCAACTGGAGCGCCGCGGTGCTCAACAAGTGCGTGCCGGACCTCGCCTACTATGGCGGTGCTGACTGGGGCTTCGGCCACATACAGGGTTTCGCATATATATTCATCGCCGACTGGAACAAGCACGCGCTATCGCTGGACGATTTCGACGCGATGCTCGAACAATTTCATTCCAATCCCGGTCTGATTCTGGATGTGCGCATGAATGCCGGTGGCGATGAGGCCCTGGCCTACAAGCTCGCGGGATATTTCACTGATACCACGGAACTGGCTGAGTATTACCGCTATCGCAACGGACCGCTGCCGGGCGACCTCGGCCGCCCGCGACCGAAATATCTCAGCCCATCACTGGGATTCCATTACACAGGACCGGTGATGCTGCTTATCGGACCCGATAGTTTCAGCAGTACCGAAAACTTCATCGCCGCCATGCAAACGCTGCCGAACGTAACCACCCTCGGCGCGACCACCGGCGGGGCCTCCGGCTGCCCCGAGACCTTTGCACTCGACAACGGCTGGCGGTACAGCGTGCCGGTCTGCTACGACATGACCAGCCGGCACCGGGTGATCGAATGGAACGGAATTCAGCCAGAAATCGTAGTTGACACCAAACCCTCGGACTTCAGGCGCGGCGATGATCCGGTGCTCGACAAGGCGCTGAAACTATTACAAATGCGAGCCAGCTCTGCGCATTCCCGAGATGATCACAAGCGCAGCGTGCAACCTTGACGAAAACACGTCGAGTGCGCAGATCTCCCCCGTACCTCCCTGCAGGCTGTTGACCCGCTGTTCGGCAAATCCTTCGGACCAATCTTTTAGCTCCCGTCCATCTATTCAGTAAACACCAGCATGATGATGAGCAGAAGAATACCGAACACCGCCACCAGTGATGCGAATGTGGCGGCGAGATACGGACCATGTTTTACCGGCCATTCGTAACTACGGCGATAGACGGCGGAATAGGCAAGGAAGCGAACATCCATCGCCAACGCCATCAAAACACCCAAGGCAACCAGCACAACGCCACCCCAAGTTGACCCAGTGAGACGATGGAGATGGGCGTGCGGCAGCCATGGAAGTCCGTGCAAGAGTAGCCCGAATCGGTCAATAGCGATACCGAAAATCATCAATCCCAAGGCAGTACGAACCCATACCGACAAGGTGCGCTCGGTATTCATGTAGGTACGTTCGGCCGACAGCTGGATAAGCTGCTGCTGCAACAATTTGATCTGCTCATAGGCATCTTGTTCTGACAACGCCAATCTCCCGTACGCAGTACTATCTAAAGATGCTCAACGGACCAAAAGTAAAGCGAGTAACACCGTGCCATAGACTGTCAACAGGAATGCGAATACCGAGGGAAGATACGCACCAAAACGTAATGGCATGTGACGATTGCGGCGGTAAGCGAAGATAAAAGGCAGATAGCGCACTCCGCCAAATAGCGTCGTCAGTGCTCCTAGCAAGATCAGCGTCACACTCTCCCAACTTGGCGTATGCAACAACCCATGTACCGTCGGCCATGGCAACCGGTGCACAAGTAGGCCAAAGCGGTCAATGGCAATGCCGAAAACCATCAACGCCAAAGCGGCGTGAATCAGTAGCAACAAGTTACGCTCGGCATTCAGGTAGGAGCGTGCAGCAGACCATTCCGAGCGCAGATATGACTGCTCGACCAGAAATTGCAGAAGCGCAATCTGTCTGGAATCGCGATCCTCAGTCATGGAAAACCATCCCCTCTGTCTGATGACCATGCCCGTTTCAGGATTCTACACCCGGACCCGGTGCTCACGTGATGCAAAGCGCAGGTCAGCCGCGGCGGCGGCGCATCACGAGCAGGGTGCCGCGTATGGCGCGGATCAGCGGCAGGTTGATTACACGCTCGGTCTTGCGTTCTTCGTTGAGATCAATCAGCCGCCCTTGCAGTACGTGCTCAATGGTCATGACGCTCAGCACCCGCTGCGGGTCATTGCGGGCGACGATCGGCAGGTTGGCGATTTCACGATCGGCCATCAGGTTCGCCAGTTCGCGCAGCGTCATGTCCGGATAGCCGAGCACCATGTCGCGGACCATCACGTCGTCGAGCCGGGTCTCGGGTGTGCCCGCCAGTTCGAGCGCCGCATCCAGCAACTGGTGACGCGTGATGAGTCCGACCAGGTGGGCATCGTTGTCGAGTACCGGATACAGTCGCTGGGTCTGTTCGAGCTTGCGCTTGCCGCTGCCGGGAACCCCCCAGGCGCCGGCCGCCTCCGTGGCCGCCTGGTGCAGATTAGTACCCGCGCGAAAGCTCACGAAGTTGCGCGGCATGACTTCGCCGACCAGAAAGACTTCGAGCGGATCCACCGAGTATTCGCGCGTGACGTGGGTGCCCCTGCGCACGACTTTTTCAGTCAGGACCGAGCGCTTGAGTATCAGTGCCGAGAACAAGAAGGCGGCCGTCGAGGCAATCACCAGCGGCAGCAGCGCGTCCCACTGGTGGGTGAGTTCCATTGCGAATATGACGCCGGTCAGGGGGCTGCGCATCACGCCGCCGACCAC
>JBOIAY010000136.1:0-4535 GCA_050739255.1 Gammaproteobacteria bacterium | reverse complement strand
TACATGGACAACACCCGCATGCTCTACGGTGACGGCCAGGAAGCCGTGACGCGACTGATCCAGAGTATCAAAACCCTCGAGTAATCATCGTGCAAAATAAAACCCTCACACAGCGAGGGTTTTATTTCTCCAATCAGATGTCAAATTAACGCGGCGGATGATGCGCCCGCATCCGCTGACGGAACTGCTCGCGCTGTTCGGGCGTCATGTTTCTCCAACGCTGGCGCAGTGCTTGGCGCTTTTCCGGTGGCAGTTTCTGGAACCTCTGAAATTCCTCACGGATCCGTTGTTGTTGCGCAGGTGGCAGTTTCTGAAATGCCTGGAAGCGCTGACGGATCTGGGCGCGCTCCTGTGGAGACAGCTTGCGCCAGCGCTGCAGACGTTGACGCGCGCGCGCGCGCTGTTCGGGGGTCATCTGCGCCCAGCGGCTCGCGCCACGTTCGAGACGCTGCTGCCGCTCGGTGGGCAATGTTGCCCACTTGTCCTTCAAGGGCGCGAGCAATTGCTGTTGCTGCGGCGTCAGACTGGCCCAGGGAACCGGTGCTGACGCCGCCGGTGTAGGCGTGGGCGGTGGGTCGGCAAAAACCAGCGTGCTGGCAGCCACCAGTGTTCCGCATACCAGCAGTATTGCTAACAACCGTTTCATAGGCTGCGCTCCTCACTGGCCAGATTGGGCGGCGCTTGTTTGGCAGGCGGTGAGGTTTTATTTTCGGGATGCGCCTTATCCTCGGTGAGTTTATTGGGATCAACGCGCGCGAAGGTCAGGGGATCCACCCATTGCCCATCACTGGCCTGCCAGGAACCGAGGAACTCTAGCAGCTCCGGATCCACCTTCTGAGGCGGTGGTGAAACGGGCTTGGGATTGGCTGTGTATGCGGAAGCGGTGAACAACAAGGCTATCGCCAGCAGCCACGAATATCTAGCCATTGTTGTTGCCTCCGGGATCATTCTGGCTAGCGTTCGGCTGCTGCTGCGCTTGCAGCCAACTATAGAAATCCATGTCGGCATACATATTCAGGTTATCGTCAGACATCATGATGACCGTGTCTTCGCTGTTGCTGGCGGCAAGGGGCATGGCCGGTTGTGAATTGACGTTCCACCACAAAATGCCGGCAGCGGCTGCCACAATCAGGATGGACGCTGCACCGGCCGGAAATGCCCAAGGGTGCGCACGCCACGCCGGCCGGTACCGCCCGGCGGCAGCCATTGCGTTCGCGCGGGCTTCGCGCAGACGCGCCAGGACGCGAGCGTCGAGGCCCGTCGCGCTGTCCGTGAAAAGCGCATGGGCCTTGGATAGAAATGCGGTTTCAGGTTCGTCGTTCATCACCAATGCTCTCCCAGGCTTGCTCGCAGGCTGTGGACCGCCCGCGAGAGATGGGTTTTGACGCTGCCTTCGGAGCAACCCATGGACCTGGCCGTATCGGCCACATCCAGTCCCTCCAATATACGCAGCACGAAGGCTTCCCGTTGACGTGCCGGCAGACCATTCAGGGCGGCTTCCAGGGCCCTCATGGCCTCGCCCAGGGCCACCTGTTCGGAGGGATCTCTGCCTGCCGGGTCCACGGCCGCCTCAATCGGGTCCGGGGGGTCGTCTTGTGCATCCCGCTGGCCTCCGAAGAAACTCATGACCCGGTTGCGCACCATCCGTCGGCGCTGGCAGTCGCGGATGCGGCTTTGCAAGATACGGTAGAACAGCGGCGTCCATTCCTCTTCCGGACGCTGGGCGTAGCGCTTGGCCAGTTGCAGCATCGCGTCCTGGACCGCGTCCAGGGCGTCGTCTGGATTGCGCAGGGCCATTTGGGCGATGCGGAAGGCGCGCCGTTCCATACTCGCCAGAAATGCGTTCAAATGGGCTGCGGTATCCAGAAAACCCCCAGAGTGATGCTCGGGTATGACGCGCCCGGTGCAAAGCCCCATAAGGTTATCATGCCGCCTTGCGCCCGATGTTGATGGATTTCTGAACCCCCGCAGTGACGCGTGCTGCAAGTGTCTGATATAAATTTCAACTCTTTGATTCACGTGAAAATTATCGGCGGACAAAAATTGCCCAAACTGACAGCCGTGCATCCGGAATGGGGAATTACCGCGTTTCCCGGCAAAACATCCACAAGCTTATCCACAGATAATGTGGATAAGAGGCCGCGGTCGTGAAATCCGCTCCAATTTACCTGCGCGTGGCCGTGCCCTCACCTTTGTACCGCCATTTCGACTACCTGCCGCCGGAGAATGCGCCCGTGAGCTTGCTCTTTCCCGGTGTCCGCGTACGCGTTCCCTTCGGTAAACGCGACGTGATCGGCGTGCTGCTGGAGACCGCTGGTCATTCCGATATTCCCGCAGCGAGATTGAAACCGGCGCGACAGGTGCTGGATGAAACACCGCTGATTCCCACGGAGATGCTGGCGCTCGCCCGCTGGGCAGCCGACTACTACCATCATCCCATCGGTGAAGTGATCCAGGCACTTTTGCCGGTGTCGCTACGCCAAGGAAAAGCGCCGGCGCAATACGGAGAGTCCGTATGGCGGCTGACGGCAGACGGCGCAGCAGCCGATGTGAGCACGCTCAAACGCGCGCCGAAACAACAGGCACTCTGGAACGCACTCAAACAACACTCTGTGGGTCTTGATGCGAAGGCACTCGATGCCCAATACGCAAACTGGAGCGCATCATTGAATGCACTGATGAAACGCGGCTGGGTGGAAAAAGTCCTGCGTACGTCGGCTCACACCGTCAGTTTCATCAACGATGCGGGTATCGCACTCAATGATGCACAGCACGCGGCCGTCGAAAAAATCCGCGCAACACTCGGAACTTTCCAGGCGTTCCTGCTCGACGGCGTCACCGGAAGCGGCAAAACTGAAGTGTACTTGGAGGTCATGGCGGAAGCCGTAAAACGCGGCCGACAGGCGCTGGTGCTGGTCCCGGAAATCGGGCTCACGCCGCAACTACTGAATCGCGTACGCACACGTTTCGGTGAAGTGGCCGTGTTTCATTCGGGATTGAGTAACGGCGAACGGCTCGCCGCCTGGATCGCCGCACGCGATGGCCGTGCACCGGTGGTGATCGGCACGCGCTCAGCGGTGTTTGTGCCGCTGAAAACCCCCGGCATTCTTATAATAGATGAAGAACACGATGCGTCCTTCAAGCAACAGGATGGTTTCCGTTACTCGGCACGCGATATCGCGGTGGTGCGTGGCCAGCGGCATGCGATTCCCGTGGTGCTCGGTTCGGCGACGCCCTCGCTGGAATCGCTGCACAACGCGGCGCAGTTCCGTTACACCCGGCTTTCCTTGCCGGAGCGTGCGGCCAATGCCAAACATCCGGTGATGCGTCTGCTGGACATCCGCAGCCGGCCACTCGATGAAGGCCTGTCCGATCTGCTGCTCGATGCCATGCGCCGCCATCTGCGGGCGAATGGCCAGATACTGTTGTTCCTCAATCGCCGCGGCTACGCCCCTACGGTCCTATGCCATGCCTGCGGCCACGTGCTGCAATGCCGGCGCTGCGATGCGCGCATGACCTTGCACGGCAATCGCCGTCTACAATGTCATCATTGCGGTGCCGAGCGCGCACTACCGATGCGCTGCGAACAGTGCAACGGCACGGAGTTCGGCCATTTTGGCGCCGGTACCGAACGCATCGAGCGGGCGCTGGCGCGGCTGTTTCCGCAAGCCGGCATTGCACGCATAGACCGCGACAGCACCCGTCGCAAGGGCAAGCTGGAAGCTCTCCTGGACGGTGTGCGGCGCGGCGAACACCAAATCTTGATTGGCACCCAGATGCTCGCCAAGGGCCATGATTTCCCCAACGTGACCCTGGTGGGCATTCTGGACGCGGACCAGGGACTGTTTGGCGTGGATTTTCGCGCCAGCGAACGCATGGCCCAGCTGATCACCCAGGTCGCGGGCCGAGCCGGCCGGGCCGAACGTCCCGGCGAGGTGTTGATCCAGACGTATCATCCGGAGCATCCGCTGCTCACCCATCTGGTACGCGAAGGGTACGCCAGCTTCGCCATTGCCGCCCTTGCTGAACGCCGGATGGCGGACTTGCCGCCTTACGCCGCCATGGCATTGCTGCGTGCCGAGGCGGCCACAAAGGCGCCGCCACAGGCTTTCCTGGAAGCGGCCCGAGCCAAACTCGCGCCCGCCTGCGGCCAACAGGTGCGACTTCTGGGTCCGGCGCCCGCCCCCATGGAACGCCGCGCCGGCCGTTATCGCGCACACTTGCTGATGCTGTCCAACCAGCGTGCTCTGCTGCAACAGGCGCTAGCCACCACCCTGCCGGCACTGGATACACTGAAGCAAGCACGCCGCGTGCGCTGGTCTGTGGATGTGGACCCCGCCGATACATTTTAAAACAGCCTGAAAGGATCGAGAGTGGACTCTGATTTTCTCAGAAGTAGAGTGAAAACCGCCTGATTATGCGGCCTTTCTGACGTGTAAATCCACTCGCAGATCGGCGCGACTCGCGATGTTCACAAGGGCATCGAGACTGAATTTGTCGATCCGGCCACGCAGCAGATCGTTGAGTCGGGGCTG
>JBOIAY010000135.1:0-2875 GCA_050739255.1 Gammaproteobacteria bacterium | reverse complement strand
AAGCAGCTGGCGGCAAGGTGGAGGACTAAGTGTCCCGCAGTTCCAGCGGCAGCGGCATGATCTCAGGTCTGTCGCAGATCGGGAAACTCACCGATTTGCGCAAGCGCCTGCTGTTCCTGGTCGGCGCTCTGGTGGTGTTCCGAATCGGCACGCATATACCTGTACCCGGGATTGATCCAGCTGCGTTGGCGCGGCTGTTCAACCAACATTCCGGCGGTTTGCTGGGCATGTTCAATATGTTCTCCGGTGGCGCGCTCATGCGCTTGTCGGTGTTTGCGCTCGGCGTGATGCCTTACATTTCCGCCTCCATCATCATGCAGATGCTGGCGGTGGTGATGCCGAGCCTGGAGAAGTTGCGCAAGGAAGGCCAGTCGGGCCAGCGCATCATCACCAAGTACACCCGCTGGGGCACCGTGGTGCTCGCATTATTCCAGTCGCTGGGCGCGGCACTGGCATTGCAAAGCCAGGGTGTGGCGGTGCATCCGGGTTTCACCTTCGTGTTCGTGGCCACCGTGAGTCTCGTGACCGGCACCCTGTTCCTGATGTGGATCGGTGAACAGATGACCGAGCGCGGCGTTGGCAACGGTATCTCCATGATCATCTTTGCCGGCATCGTCGCGGGGCTGCCGGCGGCGTTTGGCGGCACGCTGAATCTGGTGCGTACCGGCCAGATGAACGCCATCATCGCCATCGTGATCGTGGCGCTGGTGCTGGCAGTGACCGCGTTCGTGGTATTCGTGGAGCGCGGCCAGCGGCGCATCACGGTGAATTATGCCAAGCGTCAGCAGGGCCGCCGCATGTACGCGGCGCAGACGAGCCATCTGCCGTTGAAGCTGAACATGTCGGGCGTGATTCCGCCGATTTTTGCGTCCTCGATTATCCTGTTCCCGGCAACGGTCGGAAACTGGTTCGGGCAGCAGCATGGATTCGGCTGGCTGCAGAGTTTCGGCGCGGCCATGTCGCCCGGGCAGCCGATCTACGTGATTGTTTTTGCGGGCCTGATTATTTTCTTCTGTTTTTTCTATAC
The DNA here is from genome assembly GCA_050739255.1 of Gammaproteobacteria bacterium. Classification (GTDB taxonomy): domain Bacteria; phylum Pseudomonadota; class Gammaproteobacteria; order Natronospirales; family REEB76; genus REEB76. Next base: position 1,848 of record JBOIAY010000135.1, on the reverse strand, counting down.
CGCCCTGGTGTTCAATTCCAAGGAGACGGCGGAGAACTTGAAGAAATCGGGCGCCTTCATCCCAGGCATCCGCCCGGGCTTGCAGACCGCGGCGTATGTGGACAGTGTGCTCACCAAGTTGACGTTCTGGGGCGCCATCTACGTCACCGCCGTGTGCCTGCTGCCAGAGTTCCTGATTTTGTACTGGAATGTGCCGTTCTATTTTGGTGGCACCTCGCTGCTGATCATCGTGGTGGTGGTGATGGATTTCATGGCACAGTTGCAGGCGCACCTCATGTCGCACCAGTATGAGGGTTTGCTGCGCAAAGCCAATCTCAAGGGCTATGGCGGTACCGGATTGCGATAAACAGAGTTTTTTTAGGGCACCTGGCAAGCCGGGCGCCGTGTGGGAGCAGGACTATGAAAGTACGTACCTCAGTCAAGAAAATCTGCCGCAATTGCAAGATCGTGCGGCGCGGCGGCGTGGTCCGGGTCATCTGTTCGGACGCACGCCACAAGCAGCGCCAGGGCTGAATCTTGGCTGCGTGCGAAACATTGATTTAAGCAGGAAAAGCAGGCAAAATTACCCGTTTTCGCCCGTCAAACGTGGCGAAATCCAAAGGAGAGGCAGGACATGGCCCGTATCGCTGGTATCAACATCCCGGCCAACAAACACACCGTTATCGGCTTGCAGAGCATTTATGGCATCGGCAGACGCCGCGCGCAACTCATCTGTGAAGTCACGGGCGTCAAACCCGAGACCAAGGTGAAGGACCTGACCGATGCCGAGGTGGAAGCCCTGCGCGTGAACGTCACCAAGTTCAGCGTGGAAGGCGATCTGCGCCGTGAAGTCTCCATGAGCATTAAGCGTCTCATGGATCTTGGCTGCTATCGCGGTCTGCGCCATCGCCGCGGATTGCCGGTGCGTGGCCAGCGTACGCGCACGAATGCGCGCACCCGCAAGGGCCGCCGCAAACAGGCCACCAAGTAACGCATTCAGGACAGCAGGATAAAACATGGCGGAAGAAGCCCAAGATTCCAAAGAAACGCAGGCACCGGCCGAAGCGGCAGGTACTGCCGCCGCGCCCGCAGCCGCCGCACCGCGCAAACGCGCCAAGAAGACCGTTGTGGACGCCATCGCTCATGTGCATGCGTCCTTCAACAACACCATCGTCACCATTACCGACCGCCAGGGCAATGTGTTGTGCTGGGCGACCTCGGGCGGCTCCGGGTTCCGCGGCTCGCGCAAGAGCACGCCGTTCGCGGCCCAGGTGGCGGCCGAGAAAGCCGGTACCGCGGCACAGGAATTCGGCGTGAAGAATCTGGAAGTCCAGGTCAAGGGTCCCGGCCCCGGCCGCGAATCGGCGGTGCGTTCGCTGCACAACATCGGTTTCAAGATCGCCAACATTTCCGACGTGACGCCGATCCCGCACAACGGCTGCCGTCCGCCCAAGAAGCGCCGCGTTTAAGAGGTTTAGCAGAAAATGGCTCGTTATCTCGGACCCAAATGCAAACTCTCGCGGCGCGAGGGCACGGACCTGTTCTTGAAGAGCAGCGTGCGTCCGCTCGAATCCAAGTGCCGTCTGGAATCACAACCCGGCCAGCACGGCATCAAGCGCAACCGGTTGTCGGACTATGGCGTGCAGTTGCGCGAAAAGCAGAAACTTCGCCGCATGTACGGCGTGCTGGAACGCCAGTTCCGCCGCTATTACAAAGAAGCGGCGCGCCGCACCGGCGCCACCGGCCAGACTCTGCTGCAGATCCTCGAGTGCCGCCTCGACAATGTGGTCTATCGCATGGGCTTCGCCGTAACCCGTGCCGAAGCACGCCAGCTCGTGGGCCACAAGGCCATCGAGGTGAACGGCAAGA